>JAUCQD010000234.1 GCA_030372945.1 Methanothrix sp.
ATAAATAGTACTTTGGCACGTCTCGTTCGAACATTTTGCTCTCTGACCATGAGGGAAAAATGTTTTACTGAAGGCGATATATTTTAAAACATATGACAAGGACCGGCATTGTTTATCACCCGATTTATCTTGAGCATGAGACCGACGGGCACCCGGAGAAGAAGGAGCGACTGACAGCGATCCTGGATAAAATCCAATCGAGCAAGCTAAATGTCGAATTCATCACACCAAAAGCTGCAACTGCAGAGCAGGTCGCCACAATTCATAAGAAAAGATATATCGATCAGGTTAGGGCCATCTGCGAGCATGGCGGGGGCTACCTTGACATCGACACAGTCCTCTCAAGAAGATCCTATGATGCCGCCCTAATGGCCGCTGGAGGTGCCGTGGCGGCGGTGGATGCTGTGATGGATGGGTTTGATAGCGCCTTTGCCCTGGTCAGGCCGCCCGGCCACCATGCCATGCCCAGCCGTGGAATGGGCTTTTGCATCTTCAACAACATAGCGATAGCAGCAAAGCACGCCCAGTCTAAGGGCTTAAAGAAAGTGCTGATAGTGGACTGGGACGTGCATCACGGAAATGGCACAAATGCAGTCTTTTATTCAGACAAGTCGGTACTATATTTCTCCACGCACCAGTTCCCTCATTATCCTGGCACGGGAAGGGCAAACGAAGTTGGAGAGGATGGCGCCGAAGGGACATCTGTGAATGTCCCTCTGCCATCAGGCACGGGCGATGAAGGTTACATCATGGCCTTTCGAGAGATACTCTCCCCAATTGCTCTCGAGTACAAACCCGACATCGTATTGGTCTCAGCTGGCCAGGACCCCCATGAAGATGATCCTCTGGGTGGCATGCGCCTTACAGCAGCGGGCTTTGGGGCAATTGCTGGTCTGACAAAGGAGATTGCAAATATCTGCTGCCATGGAAGGCTGGCTGCCTCCCTGGAGGGAGGGTACAACCTGCAGGCCCAGGCGGATGCCATAGTGTCCGAACTCCGAGCATTTCAGGGAGAGGTGCCTGAAATAAAGGGCACTGATCTCAAGGTGGCCCAGAGGATAGAAGAGGTCAAGAAGATCCAGAGCGCCTACTGGAACTGCTTTAAATGAGATCAGCAGATCCTGTTCTTGGCCTGAAAGTAACGCGCCAGAAATATCCTGAAGTCTTCGTCCTTTATGCTGGCCAGCCCAAAGCCCACATATATATTGTGTCCACAGCGGATGGCCGAAGAAAGATGCCGTCCCAATGAGATGTTCCCAATCTCGGCAGCCAGAAGATCCTCGGCTCTGGTGAATTTGCGTGCTGTCTCCACCAGAGACCTTCCGTCTGCGATGTAAGGTCCTGAAAGGGGTAGAGGGTGCGCAGCCAGGAAACGGGATTGGTGCGCAGCCTCCCACACTGGCGGGCCGCAGCGCCTGCAAACCCTAGAAAGCTCCCATACCTCCATCTCTATGAGGATCGCTGCTCTGTCGCGATAGGATACCACATCGCTGCGCAGCATGCGAAAGCCGTAGCGCTCCAGAAGAGCTTTTACAGACTCCTCGGCCTTGCGAAGCTGCGGGAAGAGCACGTCCTCCACCACTGCAGGGGCCTGAAAATCCACGAGGATCAGGAGGCTTTTGCGCTCATTTATCTGAGCGGCAAGCTCGTCGTCAGATAGCGGGGCCACAGGGTCTGGAAAGAAGAAGTCCAATGAGGGCTCTGCCAGGAAGCAGCGCGATGCTGCTGAGAACTGCAGCATCCTGTCCAGTGTCAAGGCCGCTGCAACGTTTCTTCTAGGGTCCACCGGGTCCACAACCACCAGGGGCTCTTCGTGCCCTTCTTTTCCAAGTCCTTCCAGATGTTGCGACTGACGGTCGCAACTCCCGTTAACTTTGCAGTTAATGAGATCCAGTAACTCGCCCGGCTTCCAGCTAGAAGCTGCCTGCAATACCCGCTGAAAAGAGCCAAAGAATAGGACGAGCAGTTCTGCCAAGTAACCTGAAAAGCCGCCAACCTTGAGCTCAGAGCCGTAGACCTCTATGCCCTTCATGAACTGCTTTAAGAGCAAGACGTCGTCCTCAAGGCCGACAATCCTGCGAGCCACATACTCAGTGTGAAATGGAGTTCGATCGACTGAAGATTTCAGGCTGGATGCATCAGGAACCAGGTAACATGGAACAAGATCGACTTCAAAGCCATCCACCCTGGCGTGAACATATGGATGCTCTGCATATTTCTCCTCGTGATCCGGCGCCACAAGCCTCGCGATCTCCATAGCGGAAGAAAGATCGGCATCGGACGGAATCCCCAAGAAGATGTCCAGGTCATGATCGCCTGCCAGCCATGTATTTCTGGCAGCAGAGCCCACTAGCATGGCCTTCAGGCTCAGGCCGCGTTCCTCTGCCAGATCCTCGATGCGAGATATGATCGAGTCAGAGATCTCATGCAATCGTGCCCTGTCTTCTGGACTGGGCCTGACCTTCTTCAGCACTTGCTCTTGGATTTCAGAGAGGGAACTGGGCCAGGTTTTCGTAAATGGGTCCTCCGCGTGTCAGTGTGCTCTTCTTGAGATAGAATCGGTCAACTGTGAATCTGCCCATGTCTGTGTCCGCCATGCTCGCGATCTTTGCGGCCAGAAGCCTGCTAGTCTCCTGGTTTGGCCAGCGCACGCGGCCCAGTGTCACATGAGGACTGAAGCCTCGAGCCTCTCGCTCAAAGCCCACAGGGCTTAGCGCCTCTTCTATCTTCTCATAAAGCTCCATAAAGTTTCCTTCCAGGCCAAGCCACACGACGCGAACGGCTCGCCCTGGAAATGCGCCCATGCCTGCAACGCGAGCTACAAATGGGGCGACACTGACTTTTGACAGGGCATCAGACACCATTTGCACTCTTCCTTCAGGCACATCTCCCAGGAACTTCAAAGTGACATGGACCAGATCAGGTCGAACGAGTCTGAGTCCTTCTGTGGCGATCTGGCTTTGCAGACTACCTATTCGCTCGCGCATCTCTGAGGGAATCTCCACAGCCACGAAGCATCTGATGCCCGTCATCTCAGCACGCTGCCCTTACTGGCCGAGGTCACAGATCTTATGTAGCGTGCCAAAACGCCGTTCCTTATCGGGGGCTCGGGCTCCTTCCAAGCTTTAGCTCGCCTCTGCAGCTCAGCTGAGTCGACGAGCAGGTCGACCCTTCGACCTGGAATATCTATGCGAATCCGGTCGCCCTGCAAAATCAGAGCGATGGGGCCGCCCACCGCCGCCTCTGGCGAGATATGACCGATGCACGGCCCTCTGGTGCCACCGCTGAACCTGCCGTCAGTGATAAGCGCCACAGACTCGCTCAAGCCCGCGCCCGCGATGGCCGAGGTCGGGGCCAGCATCTCCCTCATGCCAGGTCCGCCCTTCGGCCCTTCGTATCTTATTATCACCACATCCCCTGCCCGAATCTCGCCGCCCACTATGCCCCGCATGGCCTCCTCCTCAGAATCGTAGACCACAGCAGGTCCCTCATGCCTGAGCATGGCAGCAGACACGGCAGTCTGCTTTACCACGCAGCCCTCTGGGGCCAGGCTCCCATAGAGAATTGCAATGCCGCCCTCAGAATGAACAGGCTGATTCAGGGTTGCGATCACCTGCTCGTTGGCCTTGGGATTGGCCGGCTTGAATTCGCGAAGCTCAACGCCTATCGTTCGGCCAGTGACCGTTATGGCATCAAGGTTCAGCTTCTCCGAGAGCCTGCTCATTACGCCTGGTATGCCACCGGCCCTGTCCAGATCGATCATGTGGTACGGCCCGCCCGGCCTGAGGTTGACCAGGTGTGGAGTCTCTCGACTGAGCCTGTCAATTGCGGTCAGGTCCAGGTTTAGACCGAACTCGGCTGCAATAGCGGGCATATGAAGCACTGTGTTGGTGCTTCCACCGATGGCCATATCCACTCTTATGGCGTTTTCAATCGACTTTTCAGTGACGATATCCCTTGCTGTTATGCCCTTCTCGATGAGTTCAACTATCTTGGCGCCTGATCTCTTCGCGATCCTTATCTTCCTGGCATCCACTGCATGGATTGTGGCACAGCCAGGAAGGCTGAGGCCCAGGGCCTCGGTAAGACATGCCATGGTGTTTGCTGTGAAGAGACCTGCACAAGATCCCGCTCCAGGACAGGCCATCTCCTCGAGGAGGGGCAGTGTCTCGCCTCCTGCCATCCAGCTCTCGGAGACATTTATCAAATCCAGTTCCTTGTCGCATGCAAATCCAGGGAGCATCGGACCGCCGGTCACCACGACAGCAGGCAGATTGAGCCTTCCGGCTGCCATGAGATGGCCGGGAACTATCTTGTCGCATGAGGGTATCATGACCAGTCCGTCAAGCTGGTGAGCTTGGGCCATGATCTCGATGGAATCCTCGATCAGCTCACGGCTGGGAAGGGAATATCTCATGCCAGCATGTCCCATGGCAATGCCGTCGCACACCCCGATGGTTTGAAACTCAAAAGGCACTCCTCCTGCGCTGCGTATTCCTGCCTTCACAGCCTGCCCCAGTCGGTCCAAATGAATGTGCCCGGGAATAAACTCATTGAATGAGTTGACGACTCCGATGAAAGGACGAGCAATCTCCTCGTCCGTAAGGCCCGTGGCCTTTAAAAGAGCCCTGTGCGGCGTCCTCTCAGCGCCCAGTTTGGTGACATCGCTCCTCATCTAAAAAACCTCGCCTGGATCCTTGCCTCTTTGCGCTTAAGTAGTTGCTGTCCTCAATTGAAAGATTTAATTAGGTCAAGGTCCAAGCCGGCAGATGTGTTAACCATGGATGCCTATTCACTATTCATAGCATTCCTCGTGGTCTACATAGCTGCCCTGGCAGGCATCGGCCTTTACTTCTCCCGCAGGCAGCGGTCCGTCACGGACTTCTGGCTGGCAGGAAGAGAGCTCGGCCCGATCACAATAGGATTTTCTGCGGCTTCAGCATGGATCACGGCGAGTGCGCTTCTATTGGCCACCGGACTGTTTCTTCTCATCGGCGTTGGATCGATATGGGTTTGGGTCTTCCCCAATATCGCAGGACTGATAATAATAGCTGCGATCTCTGGAAGGATCAAGAACATTCCGGCCCTGACCCAGCCTGAGCTCATGGAGATTAGATACGACCCGATAGTTCGAGCGCCCGTTGCAGTGGCTGTGACCATAATGATGATCCTCTTCTCCGTAACGGATTTCATCGGATTCAAGCTTGTGCTGGGGACATTCTTCGGCATCGAGCCTTTCTTCGCCGTAGCCATAATGGCTGCATCCGTTGCATTTTATGTCAGCGTGGGGGGTTTTCGCGCTGTTGTCTGGACGGATCTGCTGCAGTACATTTTGCTGGCGGGCTTGGCGGTCTATGTTGCTGCACTCTCCCTGGGAATGACAGCTCAGAAGGGAGTATCCTTGATGGCAGCGTCTACCTCCCTCGGATCTGACTGGTGGAATCTCTTCATCATGGGGGGTCTGATGGGTGCGCTGGTCTTCCAGCTTGCACTGCTGCCCGGATGGGTGGCAGAGCAGGATCCTTGGCAGAAGATCTGGGCTGCTCGCGATGAGCGTTCGGCGAAGCGCGGTCTCCTATTGGGCGCTGGGCTCCTGGCACTGGTATATTTTTGCTGCCTCGTCACCGCCATCGGCCTTTCAGTGCTTTATCCAAGGCCCACAGGAGAAGCTGATGCTGAGATGCTATACCTGAAGATCATCAGCGACAATGTATCTCCTACATTGCTTGCGCTTCTCACCATTGGCTTTGCTGCCGCATCCATGTCCTGCACCGACACCTTCGCTACATCTGGTGCGTCCTGCATCTCTCGTGACCTTATCCAAAGACACCTGCGGCCCACGGCCACAATGAAGGAGATGCTTGTGGTGAACCGGCTCCTGGTAATAATCATGGTTGCGATCTCCGCATTCATCGCTCTAAATGTGAACAGCATCATGGACGCTGTGATAATCGCCACAGTTATCGGCACTACGTCCTACTTCTTCCCAATTATCGGAGGGCTTTACTGGAAGAGAGCAACTAAATGGGGCGCCCTTGCAGCCCTTGTGGTTGGCGGAGGAGTTCAGATCCTGCTCATAGCATATGAGCTATTCTGGCTGAAACAGCCGCTCGAAGGCATCTCGCCCTTGCTCACTGAGCATGGAGTGCTTGTGGGCCTGACATTGAGCGCTCTGTTCTTCGTGGGAGTCTCATTAGCCACCAAGCCTGCGGAAGATATTCGCCTGGCACCATTCTTCTCAGATGTCGCTGAAAGGGTCTTTGGCGGTGGGATTCCTCCTGTGGACAAGAAAAGCTCCCGCTACCAGGATATCATCACACACATAGAATGCAAGGTATCGGGAAAAAGAGCACACCTCGATCTCATCGTCGATCTTGTGCCAGTGCGCGCCGATGGGGCAGAGATGCCTGAGGAGATGAAGTGGGAGCCGTTTGTAAATAAGCTAAAAGAGATTCACAAGCTCTGGTTTACGCCAACAGGAAGCCATATTGTTTACCGGCTCTCTCAAGCGGATATGCTTGCCTGCGTCAAGGTGGTGCGTGCAGACAAGAATCAGATCTGGATCTCGGCCGAGCCAAGAAGCGAGCAATGTGAGCGGCAAAAGGATGAGTTATTCCTAGCCTACGAGGAGATCGAAGATGCTCTGCTGGAATTCGGCATGACGGCATCTGTCCATACATGAACAAAGAGATTCAAATAGCAGTGGTTGGCGCAGGTCCTGCTGGAAGCACAGCGGCTGAAACTGCCGCTAACTGCGGCGCCGAGGTTGTGCTCATCGAGCGCAAGAGCGAGATTGGCACACCAGTGCAGTGCGGAGGCTTTCTGCCCGAAGCTCATGAGCTGCAGGCCTTAATTCCACGCGCCCGCCTGCCCCAGACCTTGCAGGAGATACCTGAGCGTTGTATCTTGCAGCGCACGCGGTTGCAGCGCATAATTTCGCCATCTGGGAAGGCCAAGGAATTTTCCGTGGCTGGTAGGGTTTTGGATCGTCGCGCTTTTGATCGCTTGCTTGCTCATCGCGCGGCGCGGGCAGGCGCAAGTATCCTTCCTGCGACGCGCGCCTGCCTTGTTGGCAGCTCTCTTTGGCTGTCGGGCCGCTTTCCAGGATCCTTGAGCCCTCAAGTGATAGTAGGAGCGGATGGTCCAAGCTCCACAATCTCCAGAGCAATTGGGAACCATGTTGGAGAACAGGGCATTTGTCTGGAATACGAGATGGTGGACGTAGACATCGATCCAGACGCGGCTGAGATGTACTTTTCGGCACGCTATGCGCCCGGAGGCTATGCCTGGATAATTCCCCTGGGACAAGATATTGCGAATGTGGGAGTTGGTGTGCGAAGAGCATATCTGGGGAACCTGAGACTGCCGGATCTTCTGGACTCTTTTGTCAAAGAGCATCCCATAGCCTCGAATAAGCTCGGTCATGGCGAGGTCCTGGCAGTAATGCGCGGGCTGGTTCCCGCAGGCGGATCGCCGCAGGAGGTTCAGTTGGGCAACATGCTTCTGGCAGGAGATGCAGCAGGGCACGTCATGGCCACAAGTGGCGGTGGGATACCTCTGGCAGTTGTCGCAGGTAGGATTGCCGGAGAGATCGCGGCAGGACAAGTGCTGGGCGAGCTGTCGCTGCACGAGTATAAATTGCGCATTGCCAAGGAATTTGGAGCAGAGCTGAGCAGGTCGGTACAGATAAGGAAGATCGTGGATATGGCTATGCGCAGCGATCGGCTCATGAATGCACTTTTAGCAGCCTTGAGCCCTGAGCAGATGAAGTCGGTGATGCGTGCCCAGATTCCTGCAGCACTGGCACAGTTTGGGAAGTCCCTGATGTAGTTCATTTTCACATGATGCTGCAGGACTTGTAAGTGTGGTGGTGAAAGCCCTAGTGTGACATTCACCACAGAGAAATGGGACACAAAAGTTTACAGGACAAATATTTCAGAACTTATTCCTTCTCCTCTTTGGGAGCTTTTCCGAGTAGCTCTTCAACAGGCTTTGTGCCTGCCTCCACGATCTTGACGTTTATCTGCCCAATATCGGGAGAGATCTCTTTGCCATGAATGCTCATCCGCTTCTTTCTGCCTTCTGCTGTTGGATGATATCCGGCTCCTGACGAGAGCAGTATCTTTCTGCGCTTCGTGCCGGGAAGGTCTGAGCGCATGGGAAATCCCTCGCGATCGCTGCCGCCAGTAACCTGCACCGAATATCCTGGCATGCCCAGAACATCTCCTTCGATCTTATCGCCGATGCGCTTTCCCAGAAGCTTGGACGCTCCTGGATCCTTAAGCTCGACCTGATAGGCTTTACCGCTTTTGGGATCTGAGACTACGACTCTAAAATCCATCTTCGTTCCTCATGTGTAAACGTAAACTGGTAACTCTTGAGATCGATGCCCTATAAAATCTTATCTTGACATCACTTCAGCCTTGTGGTCTTGGAATAATCTATCAGCATAGATATCGGACTGGTCTTGATCTTCACACCCATCTCCTCTGCTGCCACGGGGCCATTGACACCTGCACAGAGGGCAATGCCGATCTTTCCCGAGCCGACTGGACACCCCATAACAGGCTTTCCGGGATCGCCAACGGTAATGAGTCCTCCAAAACCAAGTCTATTCGATTGCTCCAGGAGATGGGCTGCCTGCGAAGCTGCCGCGATGGGCACCTCTCTCACATTGGCCAGCACCAGCCCATGGCCACCTTCGATTGCGTCTGTCACACGCGCAACCTTGCGGCCCATAAAAACCTTCATTGGATCGAGGGACGAGCCTGCGTAGGCGATGAGATCTGTGAACTGGGTGGGTTGCTTCTTTCGAATCTCCATCACCCCTGCAAAGCTGGTGTTGACTGGAATGCCCCTCTTCATGAGAATGCCATCTATGGTGATGCTGCAAAGCGTGGCAACTCCCAAGGACCCGGCTGGTATTTCCAGGGTGGTGAAACTATCCCCTTCGTCCAGGATAAGGATGCGTCGGCTTATGGTGTAACCAGCATCGAAAGCCCTGCCCAAGATCTCGAAGACCCTCTCAGAATCTGCTTTGTCTATGATGCTGGTATTGGCGATGACATCCCCTCGAGATGTGTCAGGGTCAAAGCTGGTCTTGAACATGTACTCTTCAATCCTGGTGTTAACGAATCCAATTCTGTCATCCACCAGGGCATCGTTCAGCTCGCGAGAGCCCAACGCAGTGAGCACTCGACCGCTGTATCCTTGCTTTTTTGTAAATCCCAGCTCGTCGAGTATCTTGAGATTGTAGCGCACCGCCCGCTCACCAAGATCATAGCCGCGGTTGCTGAGCGAATCGGAGATAGCCCTTGCGCCTACGGGCTTATCAGCGCTATCTATCACCCTTAAGATCTCTATGAGCCTGCGCTGGCTAATGTGCGACTTTGCGAGCAGCTTCATCCCTTAGCTCCTCCGGGAAAGGCCATATATATCTTATGAGGATAACATCTTTCCGCCTCGAAATGCAGCTTGAGGAGATCGCACAGTCCCGTGGGGGTAGCGGTCAATCCTGAGGGCCTTTGGAGCCCGCGACGGCGGTTCGAATCCGCCCGGGACTATTTTTGTGTCTGCTTTGGCGCACCGGAAATGTAGATATATCAGGCCACGCCATGTGGACAGGGTCGGGCGATCTTAACCCCAAAACGCCAGATCTTCTGCAAGGGATTCGTGCTCCGGTAGTGTAGTCCGGCCAATCATTTCGGCCTTTCGAGCCGAAGACTCGGGTTCAAATCCCGGCCGGAGCAATATCCTAAGTAGGCAGGAAACCACCAACCTGAAAATCGCAGGCATTTTAGAAGGGTGCCCTAGGATTTTTCTCAAAATAACACGGAGCCATAATTTACTCTCAGCCCAAATGTTGTGGGCTCTGCCTCGGAGTTCAAAATGATGTCATAAAATTAATTTCCATCTTAGCAAGGAACGTTTACCGGAGAAATAATATAGGCCAACGAATACATACTACGAATGAAATGAAACTGAAAGTTAAGATCATCGGGCCAAAAGTCCATGACGTAGGCTACAGATACTTCCTGATGAGCAACGCCATAGATTTAGGGCTCAAGGGTTTCCATGCCCGCAATCGTTTGAGCGGGGAAACACAGGAGGTCATAGCCCTGGTGGAAGGCGACGAAGAGACAATCGCCGAGTTCGGGAAGCTGGTAGAGACTAAGAAGCCCGAGCACTCGGAAGTATCGAACATCGCCTTTGAGGATTATGGGGGCGATGTCATGAAGGCCGGCGAATATGCACAAGTATGCTCAGCCCTCCAGCTAAACAAGGCTATTCCGCTACTTATCGACATAAGAGACGACATCAAAGCAGTTCGGAAGAACACGGACATCATCCCCGAGATGAGAGATGACATCAAAGCAGTTCGGAAGAACACGGACATCATCCCTGAGATGAGAGATGACATCAAAGCGGTTCGGAAGAACACGGACATCATCCCCGAGATGAGAGACGACATCAAGGCGGTGAGGAGGACCTCTGATATGACGCTGACTGAGATTAAGGGCCTGAGGGAGGACATCCAACCTGGGTTTGCGATGCAAATCCAGCAGATCCAAGCAGATGTCCGGGCCATAAAAGAACGGCTGGGCATGACCTGACTGTTTATTGCTAAAGGCCCTGGTTAAGTCGTGAATCAGTTATAGGTTTGAATTTGACCTGCATGAAATTTAGCGTTCTCATGATGCTGATTTTCTTCAGATGATCTTGGGGGGCCTGTCCGTATGATCGCTCTCCACAACGAGCAACCAAATGCTCCAACTATTTCTGGATCACGACCGTTTCGTCTCGCATGCCATTTCGCGACGGGGCTTGATCGCTCTTGGGCATGCGATTCCCATGGTCGCAGAGGCAGGGAATGTGGAAATCGATCTTTGGCTTGCAATGCTCGACACATTTATATTCCATTAAACTCGTGAAAGAACCTTGTGCCTGAGCAAAAGACACAAATATTAGCCAAAAAGCATGTGGATCAGGTACTCCATGCCGTCGGGGGCGGGCTAGGGGGCCTTGTGTATGCTTCGATGCAACACAGGCCAAATTAGGCAGTTGCTTTGCCTGTGGTAAAGCTTCTGTGGATCATTGGATCCAGCGTCCTCGCCGGAGTATGTTGCCTTTGGATCCGGGCATTAAATTGCTTGGGCCTTGGGCATTGTGGTAAACTAAGGAGGTGGGAAAGAAATGAGAAAGCAGATAGCTGTTTTGGTGATTATCGCCATGGCCCTTGTAGGCATGGCCGGTGCAGCTAACTATATGTACGAAAAGGCATCGGTCAAGGGCGTCGGATACAAGAACGTAG
>JAUCQD010000235.1 GCA_030372945.1 Methanothrix sp.
GTACTGAAGCAATTTTTATAAATATTAATAATATGAGCAGAGCGAAGGATATCTTGGATAAGTGAGCCAGACTCGGATCTTCTATCTTTTCCTGGCGGATCTGCAGTGGCCCATTCTTGAACTGGCTCTTGTAGAAGAACTTGAGCAAGAAATATGCGAGCAGCAGATTGGCCATCGTCGGCAGTAGTAGGTATTGGGAGAAGATCAGAAAAGGATTGGTAAGATCTCCGTTGATGGCGATGAGGAGGTTTTGCGGATTTCCGATAGGGCTCACGGCGCTTCCAGTGGTCACGGCGAATGCCAGCGATAAGAGCAGCAGCTTCGGAGAGATCCCCTGTGTCCTGGCAAAGTAGATCATCAGCGGGGTGCCGATGATGGCCAGTGTATCGTTCATGAGAAGGGCCGAGAGGGCGCCCATACCAAATAATATCAGAAGCAAAAGCTGATCCAAGTTCCCTGCTCTGCGAAAGATGCGATAGGAGAGATGAAGTAGATAACCGCTCTCCTGCATGGACTGGCCGACCACGAACATTCCTGCAAGAAATATCATTACGTCCAGGTTAATGGCCTGGGCTGCCTGTGCGGGCGAGATCTCTCCAGTGAATAGGACTGCAATGGCGCCTAGAAGCATGATCTGCCAGATCTGAAGGCTGAACTTGCCAACCTGCCTGACTGCTATCAGCAGCAGAACAGCGGATAAGGCTAAAATGGATATATCGACGCCTTGATGCATTATGTGGATAGTACTCCCAACTCTAGATCGGAATTAGTATCAAGCAACAGAGTCACTGTTCTTTTTCGATCGTAAAGATATAGCTTTCTGTTGAATCTCGAATCATACATCTTTAATAGATAATCCTGACCGACATCCTTATAGCCTGACATATTGACACATGCTACCACACGTCATTCTACTTGCACAAATCCGTAGAGATGCGTGTAATCCAGCAAATGGGAGCAGCACTTCGGGTTGGTGATAAACATGCTCGGCATCGACGATCCGTGGATCTGGGGCGTTTATGTTCTTTGTATTTTGAGCGCGCTTTTGTGCGTGATTTACGGCATAATCAACTGGAATCGAGGCGGAGAACTTGAGGCTTTGGAGATCAAAGAGGAAGCCGCATGGGAGGCAGTTGAGGAAGAGATGCAGGAAAAAGAGCTGGGGTTGTGAGGGAAATGAATCTTCTACTTCTCAATATCATCATTTTGATCTACCTTCTCGCCACCCTTTATCTTGGGTACAGAGGATGGAAATCCACTAAAGACTCTGAAGGGTACCTCGTGGCCGGAAGAAAGACTCATCCGTATATAATGGCCATGAGCTACGGAGCTACCTTCATCAGCACCTCGGCCATAGTCGGCTTCGGGGGCACAGCAGGCCTCTTCGGAATGGGGCTTTTGTGGCTGACGTTCCTCAATATCTTTGTGGGGATCTTTCTGGCATTCATAGTTTATGGAAAACGAACCCGAAAGATGGGACACAACCTGAATGCCATGACTTTTCCAGAGCTTCTGGGCAAACGGTTTGACAGCAAGTTCGTCCAGTATTTCAGCGGCATCGTGATATTCTTAGGCATGCCGCTTTACGCATCGGTGGTCCTCATCGGAGCGGCAAGGTTCATGGAGACTACACTGGCAATCGACTTCGATGTGGCACTGCTCATATACTCTCTCATCATCGCTGCCTATGTGGTCTGGGGAGGGCTACGTGGGGTCATGTACACCGACGCAATGCAAGGGACAATCATGTTCGTGGGGATGGCATTTCTTCTCATAGTGACATATGCTCATCTTGGGGGAATAACCTCAGCTCATCAGGCTCTCACTGGCATGGCAAATCTGATTCCGGAAAAACTGGCGGCCCAAGGCCACATGGGATGGACATCCATGCCAATCATGGGAAGCTCCTGGTGGTGGACCTTGGTTTCGACTATTGTCATGGGCGTGGGGATAGGAGTTTTGGCCATGCCCCAGCTGGTGGTGCGGTTTATGACAGTCAAGTCAAACAGGGAGCTGAACCGGGGCGTTTTGATCGGAGGTGTATTTATTCTCATGATGACGGGCGTCGCTTTCGTAGTTGGGGCGCTGTCCAATGTCTACTTCTATCAAACTCAGGGCAACATTTCAATCAACATTGCCAAGGGGAATGCCGATAGCATAATCCCAGTTTACATAAATGCTGCAATGCCCGAATGGTTCGTCTATCTCTTCATGCTCACGCTCCTGGCCGCAGCCATGTCCACTTCTAGTTCTCAGTTCCATGTACAGGGAAGCGCTATTGGCAGGGACATCTATGAGACGCTTACCCAGAAAAAGGGGAGCGGGTCGATATTGGTAACCAGGATAGGAATACTGGTTGCCGTCTTGATCGCAGTCACCTTGGGATATATCCTTCCTGAAAACATAATTGCCCGAGGCACAGCCATATTCTTTGGGCTGTGTGCTGCAGCCTTCCTGCCAATGTACACCTGTGCACTCTACTGGAGAGGCGCAACCAGTTTTGGAGCTATTGCTGGCATGATCACAGGAACTCTCGTGACTGTCTTCTGGTATATGTTCATTCACAAAGCAGAGGCTGCACCACTGGGAATATGCAAGATGCTCTTTGGCAGAGATGTTCTAATCGCACAGATGCCTTGGCCTGTTGTCGATCCAATAGTAGTAGCTCTGCCACTTGCATTCCTGGTCACTGTGGCTGTAAGCCTGGTGACTAAAAAATTAAGTTATCGACACCTCGAGGACAGCTTCAGGGGACTGAGGTAACATTTTTTTTCACAAGTCCTCCTCAAGCCTGAATGCCCACGGGCTTGATCCTGCCCACCTCACGGCCATGAATGCCATGGTGGCCCACAGTCTTATAAAAAGCAGGCATAAGACCCCATCCCTTTCAGGGGAGGGATGCAGTGAGCTTCCCGATCAACAATTACTTTCGCGCTTCCCTCGTTAGCTATATCTTCTCAACGATACATCGAGGAGAGCCAGAGATGAAGACCGCCTACAAGTTCAACATCAATGCTAGCCTGAATATTTGCACCCTCGGACTTGAGCGGAAGAGCTTGTGGAGAGATAGGAGCACCGGCTCTGTTGAAGCAGGAAGCTCTGCCTCTTCAGGGGCAAGGTAGGAAGTCACCAAAATGATAATCGACCGGATTTGGCAATTGTTTGGCATGCGCACAAGGAGCTGAGAGCGATAAAAGAGAGACTTGTGATGATGGCGGCAGATCTGCAGGCGGCAGTAGTGCTGGCTTTTGCGACGTTGATCTTCACACTAACGCCCCTCGCAGATCTTCCAGTGCGCGTACCCTTGGGGCTTTTCATGGTATTATTTGTGCCAGGCTATGTCCTCATCGCCGCCCTCTTTCCAAAGAAAGACGATCTGGATGGCATTGAGAGAGTTGCCCTGAGCTTCGGCCTGAGCATCGCTGTGGTGCCACTCATCGGCCTCGGCCTGAACTACACACCATGGGGAATTCGGCTGACTCCCGTAGTCGTATCACTTGCAATATTCACAATTGCCATGGCAGCTGCGGCTAACTGGCGGCGCACGAGCCTTTCCCCAGAGGAGAGGTTTCAAGTTCGATTTCGGGAGAGCTTTAACAATGTTAAGAAAGAGATACTGGAAGCAGATAAGAGCAGGTTGGACAAAGCCCTGACGATAATATTGATAATAACTATAATTTTATCAATAGCCGCCCTTGTTTACGTAATAGTAACCCCTAAACAGGGAGAGAAGTTCACAGAGTTTTACATCCTCGGGCCAGGCGGAAAGGCCTATGACTATCCCACGCAGGTGGTGGCTGGCAACAAAAGCACTGTAATTGTGGGAGTCGTCAACCATGAGTATTCACTGGTGAACTATACCATGCGACTTAGCATGGATAACGTCTCATTCTATGACCAGAATTTGTCGCTGCAGCATAACCAGACGTGGGAGCAGCCCGTCAGCTACATCATCAATAAAACGGGAGACGAGCAGAAGCTGCAGTTCCTGCTTTATAAAGAGGGAAATTTCACAGGGCCTTACAGGGATCTGCACCTCTGGGTGAACGTTACCCGTAAGGGACCCCAATGATGGGAATGAAGCTGTATGAAAGACCTACGACGCAAGGTTGCACAGTTGGTATCCCAAGAGGAGATCTTTCGAGCCCTGAACTATGCCACATTGAAGGCCAGGGCAGGAAGGCTGACGCCGGGCGAGATAATCCGAATCGGCGAATTCGAGCTTGTGATGGCCGAAGACGATGTCGGTGAGAGCGTGGCAGTGCAAATCATCGAGAAGAGATCTCTGTTTGAAGATCTTGCCATGGCCAAAGCCCGCGAGCTAGGCGTAGCTATGGAGAGCTGGGAAGAGAACGAACGCATAGAATGGATGGCCTCGTTTTTTATTGAACTGCGCGATAACTTGAGGAGATGGCAGAACATCGAAACGCACCAGGGGCCAGGCGAGAATTTAACATTCGAGAAAGCTGTGTACAAGCAAGCAAGATATGGCTCCAGATAGCTTCGAAGAATCCCCGGGGCATGAAGAAAGCCAGGATTCGCTTCTCACAGAGAGGCAGCTCAAAGTGCTGAAGCTGCGAATGCAAGGCCTCTCTCAGGCGGACGTAGCAGAGATGCTAGGAACTACCCGATCCAACATCAGCATCCTTGAGAAGAGAGCACACCAGAATATAGCCCGCGCGGAGCGCACCTTGCAGCAGTGGATGATGATTCGAGCTCCTATCTCTCTGAAGGCAAAGGCAGGCTTAGATGTATTCGATCTGCCAGCGAAGATCTTCGAGGCAGCTGACAAGAGATCGATTCGACTGCCAGTCACATCCATGGATATTATCGTGCAACTGAGCCGCAAAGCTCCTCGGATCTTCAAGAAGAGGGTTCTCGAGAGGGATGCTGAGATATTCGTCACGGAGGATGGAGAAATTCTGGTAGAAGTCACATAGGCGATGATTCAATTGAGTGAGATTTCCTGTAATGGTAGTCGCAGCTTGAATTCGTCTGCCATTGTTCTAGCTTTTTTGCTTTTGACGTTGCTTGTCATGCAGAATGCCGCATCATCCCAAGATATTGGCAGGAGCTCTGAGGACCTGATAGGAGCCTTCTCACTGCAAAAGACCATAAGGCTCGCCAGCAGCAGCGAATGCTTTTTGGGGGAGGCGACAGCCGACCCTTTGAGCCCGCCCCAAAGCCAGGGGGAAAATGCCATGAAGGACGATCAGCCACCGGGCCTCGCAGGCTTTGGATTTGACCCAAGAGCTGTCGGTGCAGGTCGTGCGATAAACTTCACTGCACACTTCATCGACGACCAGAGTGGTCTTTGGGCTTCTGCTGCTTATTTTCACAGCCCATCAGGAAACCAAACTGCAGTGGTGCTCTTCAAGATGCAAGATCTAACATCTGGCACCACAAAGAACGGGGTTTACGCCTCCAGAATGACGATCTCGAATGGAAGTGAGCGTGGCGACTGGCAGATGGAGAATATAACTCTCGTCGACAGGGAAGGCAATCGCAGGGTTTTGCAAAGAGAGGATTTAATGCGCGACGGGTTGCCAACAGCGTTTCAGGTAACTTGACGCTCCCACATGATCTGCACAATTATCCTGCGATGATACGCCCTGCTACAGGAAAACTGTCTGCTGTGCAAACGACCATAGCCATCATCCATTGACTACTCCTGCCAATGAATTGGCTGGATACAGCCCTGCTTTCGTCTTAAAAGAACTTATTTATTGCAGGCCGGGCAAATCCATTGGTATGAGAATGGTTCTCGCAAAGATCCATTTTC
>JAUCQD010000236.1 GCA_030372945.1 Methanothrix sp.
ACTCGGATACAGGGCCACAGCAAAATTACAGCAATTCTGGCACGCTACCGCCCCGGCTGTGATGAACTGCCAAAGACATGCAACACTTGTACGAAGACCGCAGAAGAACTCAAGCCCAAAATATACAAACCCACGATGCAGGATCCATGATGGATTGAATATCCTGCATACTTTTATTCCGGTGATACTATGAAAATTACTGTGGCTATCAGAACGCTTACCATCATCGTACTGTTCATTTTTTTCCCCGCCAATGCAGCCATAGGGCCTCAATTAGGTGGGTCTTTAATAGACGAGAGCTCCTTGCGGGATCATGGCGGCATCATCAAGCCTCAAGATGGCATAAGCTATAACCTGCAAGCATCCAACACAGACGTTCAAACCCGCGGTTTGTTCCACAATGGCGTCTCATATATATCAGTTTCAAATCCTCACAGTGTGCAGAAAATGGTCGTAGTGAATCCACAAGTTCGCGATTGGAATATCGATAGCGTCCAAGTTAGTGGCAACTTAGAGGTAGAAAAAGTCTGGAATCTGCTTCAGATCAAAGTCCCAGCCTTCCAATCCGGTTTGATAATCGTACGCCCGTCAGGGTTACAAGATGCGCCTTCAACTGAATATAACCATCAAGCGAAGACGTTGGCAGTGGCCAGAGAAGAAGTACGTCCCACGACATCTCGCGGGGAACTGTATAGTTCTTCATGGGAGTCATCGCCGATTAAAGTTGACGGTTACGGTCAGTTAATTGTAGATGGCCTTACAGGAGCAGATTATGATCTACAACCATCAGATATGGATGTTTTAACCCGCGGTTTGTTGTACAATGGCGTCGCATATATTCTCGTTGCGAATCCATATGATATGCCGAAAGAGGTCTATGTCAATCCACGGATAGATAACTGGTACATTCAGAATGTACATGTCGAATATGGCACACTGGTTGTGTCAAAATTTGGAAATCAGCTTCACATCACAGTTCCTGGTCGTAAATCTGCTTTGATAATCATCCCTCAACAGAAAAGGAGATACTCTTTCACTGCCGGGCTCAAGCCAGCTTATAGCTTCAGCGCAGGGCCAAAACCGCATTACAGCTTCCAGGCCGGACCCAAGCGGCCCTACAGTTTCAGAATTGGTTACTAGCGCTCCATAAGTTTTTTCTTTATCGACATCAAACAAATAAGTATGGTGAGAGCAATCGAATGCTGGTTAGTTCTTATTTTGATGCTTTTTTGTCCTCAGTGCATAGTTGTTTATGGGCAGGAGAGCGCTGCTGTTTATTGGTTCGATAAAGGCAATGATTTTTTGGAGGATAGATCCTATGAAGAGGCGATAGAGAACTATGATAAAGCCATCGAGATTGATCGACGATTTTCAGAGGTCTGGGTCGCTAAAGGCATTGCACTCGTCGGGCTGGAAAGATACAACGAATCTATCGATTGCTTTGATGAAGCCATTAAGATAAACCCAGAATATGCAGAGGCATGGCATAACAAGGGCCTTGCTCTAGCCATAGGATTGGGCAGGTATGAGGAGGCAATCCTGGCATGCAACAAAGCTATCAGTCTTAGCCCACAGGATGCAGATTTTTGGAATGGATTGGGAGTTGCTCTTGTTGGCCTTGGCAAATATGATGTTGCGATTGATGCATTTGATAGGTCTCTCGAGCTAAATCCTTCGGATGCATCGAGCTGGAAAAACAGGGGCAATGCACTCTGCAATCAGAGCAGATACGATGAGGCAGTTGAAGCATACGACGAGGCTATTGCCATCAATCCAAAAGATGCTTATGCCTGGAATTATAAAGGCCAGGCGCTTCTAGATCTTGGACGAGATGCAGAGGCCGATGCAGCCTTCGCAAAGGCAAGAGATCTGGGATACAGCGGATAACTTTTTTTTGCACTCTCATGTTCCGCAACCTTTTAATAGTAGTCTTATCACTAACTATAGGTTAGTAACATCGCGTAACGCATGTATGAACAAAGCCAAAAAAAATTACTTAAGCTTTACATGAATATATACATTGGAGGTTTTTGATGACAGGAGAGATCACACTCAAGGTTATTGAAGCCCGTCCCACGGATGTGGGAAGGGGCATCGCCCGTGTAGATCCGGCCGTATTTCGCGAGAATGGCTGGCAGGCAGGCGACGTCCTAAGCATCATGGGAAAGAAGAAGACTGCTGCATTGATCTGGCCCGGCTATCCTGATGACACTGGCACGGGCGTAGTGCGCCTGGATGGAAACACGCGAAGGAACGCAGGAGTCAGCATCGATGATAAAGTTCCTGTAAGGGTGGTTCAAGCCTCCGCAGCTGAGTCGGTGGTATTCTCTCCAACTGTGCCGCTGCGCATCACCGGTGGCGAGGAGTATCTGAAAAGGTACATGGAAGGTCGCGTCATCACCCGTGGCGACATAATTGAGATCTCAGTCATGGGAAGAAAAATCGAGCTCATGGCCACAAGGGTTGCTCCCTCCAAGGAAGCTGCTGTAATCGGTGACAAAACTCGCATTGAGATCTCAGAGAAGCCTGCCAAGGAAGAGAAGGCAGGCCCAAGGGTCACTTACGAGGACATCGGCGGCCTTTCAGCAGAGATCAAGAAGGTCCGGGAGATGATCGAACTGCCCATGAAGCATCCAGAGCTCTTCGAGCGCCTTGGAGTGGAGGCTCCAAAGGGCGTCCTGCTCTACGGCCCGCCTGGAACTGGCAAGACGCTGCTGGCCAAGGCGCTGGCATCTGAGACAAATGCACACTTCGAGACGCTGAGCGGCCCTGAGATCATGTCCAAGTACTACGGTGAGTCTGAGGAGAAGCTTCGTCAGCTCTTCAAGACCGCGGAGGAGCAGGCACCATCGATAATCCTCATCGATGAGATCGACTCCATTGCTCCCAAGAGAGAAGAGGTAACTGGAGAAGTAGAGCGCCGCGTGGTGGCTCAGCTGCTCGCCCTAATGGATGGCATGGAGGCACGCGGAAAGGTGGTTGTCATCGGTGCCACCAACAGGCCCGACTCCCTGGATCCTGCACTGCGCCGTCCCGGAAGGTTCGACCGCGAAATTGAGATTGGAGTTCCTAATAGACAATCCAGGTTGGAGATACTGCAAATTCACACCAGAGGAATGCCTCTCTCCAAAGATGTAAACACTGAGAAGCTGGCTGATGTGACGCACGGCTTCGTGGGTGCCGACCTAGCAGCACTGGCACGAGAAGCTGGCATGCGCTCTTTGCGGCGCGTGCTTCCCGAGCTGGACCTGGAGGTGGAGTCCATACCTGCAGAGATCTTAAACAAGATCGAGGTGAACAACGACGACTTCCTGGATGCACTGCGCGAGATGGAGCCCTCTGCCATGCGTGAGGTCATGGTCGAGTCGCCCAATGTAAAGTGGGACGACATCGGCGGGCTCTCCGACGTAAAGCAGGAGCTGGTAGAGTCTGTGGAGTGGCCCTTGACATACTCCAAGCTCTTTGCGCACATGGATGCAAAGCCCCCCAAAGGCATACTGCTCTACGGTCCACCGGGCACTGGCAAGACCATGCTCGCCAAGGCGGTGGCAACTGAAAGCCAGGCCAATTTCATCAGCATCAAAGGGCCGGAGTTCCTGAGCAAGTGGGTTGGTGAGTCGGAAAAAGCCGTGCGAGAGACCTTCCGCAAAGCTCGCCAGGCAGCACCCTCTGTGGTCTTCCTGGATGAGATAGATTCAATTGCGCCTGCTCGAGGAGGATCGACCAGCGACTCACATGTGACGGAGCGCGTGATATCTCAGATCCTGACGGAGCTGGACGGCCTTGAGTCCCTGAACAGCGTGATAGTGATAGCTGCGACCAACAGGCCGGATATCATAGACTCGGCTCTCCTGCGTCCCGGAAGGTTCGACCGGCTCATCGAGATAGGACTTCCCGATGAGAAGGCCCGTCTGGAGATCCTGAAGATCCATACTGCCAAGAAGCCTCTGGCCGATGACATCAATTTGGAGGAGTTGGCCAAGAAGACCGACAAGTACTCAGGAGCTGACCTCTCGGCGATAGTAAACGAGGCTGTAATGCTGGCCATCAGGGAGTGCGTCCTGAGTGGGAAGGCCAAGGAAGATGCACAGGTCTGTGAGTATAAGGTCGAGAAGAAGCACTTCGATGAGGCCATGAAGAAGGTGCAGCCAACTGCAGCTGAGGCGGATATCTACAAGAGGTTCAGCAAGGCCAAGGCCTCCTAAAGCCTCTTTCATCCCTTTTTAGCATTTCAGGCGTCCCAGCAGCTCGCATGCCTTGCACAGGTCTTTGACGCACGGCTCCTTGCAATCCCTGCAAGATCCAAGTTCGATCTGGCCCCCCTTTCCTTTAGCCATCTCAGCTATCTTCTCGAAGCCCTGCAGCATCGATTGCTTCGTTCCGGGAAATATGCTCTCCAGGCTGTTGATCATGTCCCTCACATCAGCTCTGAGCGACAATTGCGCATATGGGCACTCCCTTGACTCCGCATATACGCCATTTATCATGGAGTATATGGCAGTCTCTTTTTCAGGGATCACTCGCAGTGGCTTGATCCTTGGAATCAGGCCCGGCTGCACACGCCTGGGGCGATTGCGCATGAGACGCTCGATGTCACCCTTCAGGTAGTTCATCATAATCGATTGTACCTCGTCATCCAGGTTGTGTCCTGTGGCTACCTTCGTGGCCTTCAGGCGCTTGGCTGTGCGGTTCAAGGCGCTCTTGCGAAAGACGCCGCAAAAGGTGCAGGGCGCCACATCCTTCCCCCTCACCATCTCATCAAGATCGTAGCCGTACTCCTCCCGAAATGATACTATCTCATGCTCGATCTTCAGTTGCCCGACGATCTCCTTGGCTGCCTTTATCGTGTCGTCTCTATACCCTGCAATGCCCTCATCCACTGTGATGGCCACCAGCTCGACATTTGCTCCAGCCAGGACTTTGTGCAGGCTGAGAAGAAGGGCGGTGCTGTCCTTGCCACCGCTCACAGCAACTGCTATGCGCTCTCCATCGCTCACCATCGCGTTCTTTTCGATCGTCTCTGCCACACGTTGCTCGAAGTCCTCAACAAAATGGCTCTGGCAGAGACGCAGACCCAGATTGCGCTGGGAGATTATTGCCTTTTCATCGCACTTAGAACAGATCATACAGCTCCTGTAGGTCTGCATGTCAGAATGCCTTGACTCTGTCTGGGTTTGTATAAACATTGTGCCTCTTTCCACGCACGAAACCAACTACTGTGAGCCCCGATCTCTTCGCAATCGAAATGGCAAGGCTGGTAGTGGCCCCGCGCGAGACGATTATGGGGATGCCGGCCACAGAGCACTTCAGGGCCATGTCTGAGGATATCCTGCCAGTGCAGGCTGCATATGTCTGGCTCAAGTCCACATCTCTTGTAAGGGCACAGCCAATAGCTTTGTCCATTGCATTGTGCCTGCCAATGTCATCTATGATGCATACGGCCCCACTCTTCTCGAAGAGGCCCACAGAGTGGACGCCGCCAGTTGCTACGTGGATCTCTGATTGTGAGATGGCCTTCATCGCAGATTGGATATCGTCTTTCGTGATCTGGAAATCGGATTTTATCTCAGGGAGTTTAGACTCGTCCAGAAAGGATGCGATGCCGCCACAACCGCTTACGATCGGTCTTCTGGGAACAATGGCCCTCATGGGATTGGACACGATGGCGCGAGCGACGTTGCCCTCGATCTCCAGGGACTCGATCTCATCGAGGCTAGCCACGATCCTCTCAGCAAATAGGTGGCCAGTTACGAACTCGGATCTCAATTGGGGGCTGATCATGGCAGTGACAAAGTGCCTGCCATTGATGAAGATGGAGAGCGGCACCTCCTCTGCCACCTGGCAGACTGTCTCTTCCACATCAACCCCATCAACCTTCAAGCAGTTGCATTCCCTGAGCATTTGCTATGCCATCCTCACAATCTGCTCCAGCACCGCCAGGATTTTATCGACCTCCTCCTCGGTGTTGTAAAGATACAAAGAGGCCCTCACGGTACCGTATTTCAGCCCCAGGTATCTCATCAGGGGGATGCAACAGTGATGTCCCGACCTGACGGAGATGTTCGAGGCCTGATCGAGCATCATGGCCACTTCGTGGGGCAGCAGGCCGCGAACTCCAAATGACACAACTCCACCACGCTCATCCTGGTTCATGGGCCCGAAAACCGTCACGGCTTCCATCTCCTGCAATCCCTCCAGGAGCTTTCTGGTGAGCAGTCTCTCGTGATCATGGATCCTTTCGATTCCAACCTCGTTCAAGTAATCCACGGCAGCTCCAAGGCCGATTCCCCCCGAGATGTTGGGAGTACCAGCTTCGAAGCCCTCATAGCCCTTTTTAACAGAATAATCCTGGTCTTGGAGATCTTCAACCATACCGCCTCCGGCGAGGAGAGGCTCGATGCCTTCTGCCTCTCTCATCCAGAGGACTCCCATGCCAGATGGCCCCAGCATCTTGTGACCAGAAAAGCAGAGGAAATCGCAATCTAGCTCTTTGACGCTCACTGGCATATGCGGCACAGACTGGGCTCCGTCCACCAACAATCTAGCACCACGATCACGGCAGATCTCGGAGATCTCCTTTATCGGAAGCAGAGTTCCCAGGACGTTGGAGATCTGGCTCACTGCCACGAGCTTTGTGCCCCTTGTTATTGCCTGTTCAAAGTCTGCCAGATCGAATGCACCAGTCCGGTCTGGCAAAACAGTGCAAAGCTCAAGGCCTCTCCTCCTGAGCATCATCCATGGCAGAAGGTTGGAGTGGTGCTCAACCAGTGTGGTGACTATCTTATCGCCCCTTCTCCATTCGAGCCCGCGGGCTACGGCATTTATGGACTCAGTGGCGTTGCGGGTAAAGACGGTCAAGCCGACATCCGCTCCCACGAAGGCTGCTACCTTCTGGTGAGCATCTCTGTAGCGCTGGTCGGCGAGCTGCGCAGATCTGTAGACTCCGCGCCCGACATTGGCCTTGTACCTCCGGTAATAATCCAGAACGGCCTTGAGGACTGGTTCCGGAGTTAAGCTAGTGGATGCGCTGTCCAGGTAGATGACGTCTTGCAGGATTGGAAAGTCCTCTCTTATTCTTTGGATGTCCATAACTCCTCGTTCATGCTGCCGGTCCTGAAACCCTCAAGATCCAGGGTGACATAATTGAACCCCAACTCTCTTAGCTTCTTTGCGATCCTGTCCCTGATCTTCGAAGCCCTCTCCATATCCTGACCTGAAAGCTCGATTCGGGCGATCTGGCCATGCCATCTGACCCTAAGCTGCCTAAATCCCTGATCTTTGAGAAAATCCTCAGCATCTTCTACCATTCTCAAATTCTCTCTTGTGATTCGCATGCCATAAGGAATTCTGGAAGACAGGCAGGCAGAAGAGGGCTTGTCCCAGAATGGCAGGCCCATGCTGCGAGCACGGGCACGAATATCCTCTTTGGAAATCTCTGCTTCCACGAAGGGGTGCCAAACTCCCTCTTCGTCGCAGGCTAGGATTCCAGGCCGAAAATCTCTAAAATCAGATAGATTTACACCGTCTGCGATGCGGCCTATGCCACGATCTGCTGCGATTTGCTTCAGAAGGCGGGCGGACTTTTTCTTGCAGATGTAGCAGCGTGTTGCATCATTTTTTTGGAACTGCTCGTCTTCTGCCATAGAGTATCTTACTACTAAACAATTCAAATCCAAGGATTTCGCCAGATCCTGCGCGTATTTCAGCTCGCTCCTGGGCATTGTCTCTGTATCGAGAATTATGCAAAGGGCATTCTGTCCCAAAACATCCTTGGCGGTCTTGGCCAGCAGGCTGCTGTCCACGCCGCCAGAGAAGGAGACCAATAGAGATCCTTCTTTAAAAATGCGCTCTTTCAATAGATCCCATTTGCTCCAGTCCATTCTTCCTCGTCCTCAAATCTTGGATGCCTTCGCATCAATCGCATTTGGATTTGTCCATTTCACAGACGAGCTCATCTCCCCGGGCCATCTTGCAGATCTGGCAGATCCTTTCTGAAAGATCGTCTGCATTATTTTGGATCATGTCATCCGCCAGGCGGCTGATGGCAGCCTTGACATCATCGTCAAACTCGATGCTGTATCCTCTCTTCTTGGAGACGTACTGGGAG
>JAUCQD010000237.1 GCA_030372945.1 Methanothrix sp.
TCAATATATCGTTCTATGAGCAGGAGACAGTTCTGCACCAGAGCAAATAAAGTCGTAATTGCTGTGGCTTTCCTCCTATCTTGGATCCTGGTCTCGGCGACGAGCAGTGTCGAGGATAATGCGTCCATCGAGGTTGATGCGTCCAATATCTCCGATAACAGCTCTTTTGATGGCCCTTATGATGTCCATGTTTATGTGACGAACAGGGACGACGATAGCCTTGATGTCTCTTTGTTCATCGATTCTGAGCTGAAGGAGACAAAGTCTGTCTCTTCCGACTCTGAGGCCAAGTTTGACGGTTATTCCCTATCCAAAGGCATCCACAGATTCAAGATAACATGGTGGGATGAGGATGTCAAGAAGTCCTTCGAGTCGGAGGATGCTAAAGATGTTCAGGAGGAGACATCTGTAAACCTTTACACCACCCTCAATGACGAGCCTGAGAAGTTCGATCTGGCCGTCAAGCTCACCAATGAGAACACAAAAGATTTGGTGGCTTATCTCTACGTGGACGACAATTTTGAAAAAAATAAAGAGATCAGCGGCGAGAGTACATCGGATATGGGAACTCTCTCACTCGAGGAAGGCGTGCACAATATATCTGTAAGGTGGCGGGACAAGGATACCAAGATAGAGTATGTAAAGAAGAAGAAGGTAGTGGTCACCAAGGACGATGCTGTGATATTTTATGTTCCTGCTGGTATTTCTTTTGATGCTGTCGAGAGCACCACGCAATCTTCTAAATATTCTGGCAGTTATGATGAAAAAGACGAGGTTAAAACGCCCACATCGGAAGATGAAACATCAATTGACAATACCACGAATGAGACATCTTCAGAAGCCATCGCACAGACAGCTCCAAGTATTGAGCCTGATGCTGCATACACCAGCAGGCGAGCTTATCTGGCCGCATCCGACTCCTCCTCCAAGAGAACAAATGCCTTTTCCAGCGCAATGATGGATGACAGCATCAGCCTTTATGTATACGTCGGACTGGTGATCTTAGCGGTTTATCTGATCTTCAGGCATTAGCATGTTCAAGCTTTTAGCGATTCTGCTGCTTTTCTCCTCCGTCGTGCAGTCGGTGGTCTGGGACGAGGGGATCGAAGCTGAGCTTCACTGGGGTGAGGCGATGATTTTAGGAGACTACAAGCTAGTCCTTGTTGATTTCTCCCCGGAAGAATCCAGAACATCGCAAGCTCTGGTGGAGCTGCAAAAGGACAACGTCACAATGGCAATTCGCGCCCTTATGGCGGGAGAATCTTTCTCGCTGAACGATTCGATAAAGGTGACCGCACAAAAGATCGTCAAGGACGACCAAGAGGACGAACCTTATGCGGATCTTACAGTGCAACTTCCGGCAGCTCCTGAGGTATCTCTTCTTCTCTCATCAGACAAAGACGTCTATCAAGGCGGTGATAAAATCAGGCTTGAGCTGGAGATCGAGAACACTGGCATAGTAGCAGTCGAGGGCATGAAGATATCACTGACCTCGGATCCACCCCTGGTCAATGCCAAATGGAACAGATCGACGCTCGAAGCGGGAAGGAGTTGGGACGAGGATAGGCATACAAGCAGAATCGATCCAATTAAAGTGAATCTCAATGCGCCATATCTTCCGCTGCCAAAGGAGTTTCAGCTTAAGGTTCATGCGTTGTACAACGATCCTGAGGGAAGAACATATGAGGCATGGGGAGGGACATCCTTTCAGGTGGCAGGCTATCTTCAGCTGCACAAGCAGGTAGATCCGTCCCAGGATTTTGGGAAGGGCTATTTCGTTGTAGACACACTATGGAATCGTGGCAACAGGACCTTGTGCGTGACTTTAACGGATTCCGTTGGAAGAGACTTTCAGACCGACTCATCTTTGAGCTGGAAATTCAACCTCACTCCGGATGAGACTAAGGCTGTAAGCTACGAGGTTTTTGCAAAGACGCCTGGAGAAGGTCGGGTCTTGCCGTCCGCAGAGGCGAGCTTCGTCCTGGGAAGCAAGAAATACAAGGTATTCTCCGAGAGCCCTGTGGTGGATGTATTTGGCCCATTCATCGAAGCTAGAAGGACCATCAGCTCCACGAAGGTCGCCCCAGGAAAAGAGGTTAAGATCCTACTGAATCTGACAAACTCGGGTAATAGAAAAGCGAGGGTATCTTTTCAAGAGACAATCCCAACTGAAGCTGAGCTTGTTGAAGGCAGTCCTCGAGGCACATTTATGATCAATCCGGGCGAGGGCAGGGACATAGAATATAGAATTCGCATAATGAGTCCAGGAGAGATCAGGCTTCCTGCAAGTGAGATAGACTATCGCAGCGTGCGAGGAGACACATATCGTGCATCGACTCGCGAGATCACAATCGATGTGCAAGCAGACAAGAGGGCCAACATCAGCTCCGTGGTGCCGTCCCAAGCTCCCATGGTCAATGAAAAATCCAGGTGGCCTGGAGAGCATGGCATAATCTATCTCTCATTAGCCTTCATACTCGTTATCTGGGCAGCTTTTGGCAGATATGCATGAAGACAGAAATGGAGCCCTGGATTGAATCTAGCAATAAAAGCTGAATTGATCAAAAGATTGATGAAGTCCTTTTTAGGAAAATACAGTCCAAGAGGCGCATACAGTCCGAGAGGCGCAAGATCATGAATGAGATAATATTTGCAAGCTGGAGGGATAGGTTTTGGGCCTGGCTGATCGATGTATTGCTCATCAGCATACTTTGGTCGAGAATCATAGTCATATCAAAGACTGACGCCCTCGGTCCCGTCGGAGTCACCTTGCTGGAGGTTCTGTTGTTCCTCTACTGGACAGTCCTAGAAGGATATCGTGGTCAGTCACTTGGAAAAATGATAATGAACATCGTGGTGATGGGTCCGGCCGGCGAAAGATTAGGCTTTAGAGATTCTGCGATTGAGAGCTTTGGAAAAGCCTTCCTGCTACCACTGGACTGCATCATAGGTTGGACTGTATTTCACAGTCGCAGCCAGAGGGCCTTCAATAAGCTCTCCAATACGATCGTCGCCAGTTCAAATGACTTGTAGTGAAGGCCTCACAAACCCCAAAAAGATCAGAACATTCTCAGAAAATGCTCTCCAGATCCTCTCTTTTTACGATATATTCTTCTACCATGTGGTGCGGATGATATCTCATCTTCGCTTCACGAATTCCTTCCACGCCCATGTCGCTCTCACGGTTTATGAAGGTATACTGTTTTGCCAGAATTTTCGCAGTCTCTGCATTGATCGCCCTATAGATTCCCTTGCAGTTTGGAAGGCCTTTTTCGAAATGCACAACTGCGGTCTCCTTATTGAGGCCCTCAAAGAGAGACAGCGCCCCAATCTTGCCCTCAGTCCTGATGACGAGGCCCGATAATTTCAGATCCGCGTAGTGGTTTATGGCAAAGGACAGGGCATCTTTTTCATGAGCTAGCACTGGGTCAGAATCGCAGTCTTTCCAGTCGCACCACATATCCAGAAATTCTAAAATCTCATCAACATGATCGGTATCTATCTTTTCGACCGTTGGCGAGCACGTCTTCTGGAATTTGTTCAATTGATGTCTGATGGTAAGGTATTTTTTGCCTGGCAACTCAGCCAGATCGCTGGCAAGATAGACGTAATCAAAGTACTTTCTCTCTGGATAAATTTTTAGGTTTGGAAAAAGTCCTGATACCCAGTTCTTTGCATCATGGCCGAAGATGACCAACGGATGATCGTCTTCGCTCCTGAGGGCGATCCTCATTACATCTATGAGCAGATCTGGATTTTGAGGCCCAATGGGTATTCGGTAGCGAGTCATGCCTTCGATGGTGCTTGAGAGAGCGATGCTATCATCGACCAAGGCAAATCTGTAGTGAGCATAATGGTTCCAGCAAACCATGTTCGTAAAGCAATTATCGCTATGAACTTGCGGGTAACGCTCGTAGTGCCTGACGAAGAGCTCTCGGTCTCTCAAGGAGACATCCTTAAAATCAGAGACGCTCAGCATCATCTCGCCTCATGGAAAAGAGCACAGTCACTTTCCCAACCATGGTATCAAAACCAAAAGAGCCAAAAACCCTCATGACCCAAGGTCACCCATGTGGATGAAAATGGATCTTTGCGAGAACCATTTTCATACCAAAACCGTATGTGTCTGGCTCTTCTTTTGGGTCTATCCAGGAGATCTGGCATGAAAGACATGCATCCAGTAGTGCCGAAAAAATCATTTTGCCCAACGCCCATATTGCTCCTGCTCTTTTTAGAAATGGAGCGCCACCAGCGCCCTCAACTTTACTTATGATTTAACGCCCGGACCGGGATTCGAACCCGGGTCGAAAGCTCGACAGGCTTTCATGATAGGCCACTACACCATCCGGACTTATAGCAGATCCCGCCTCCCAGATTCGAACCGGGGACATCGCGGTGACTGCGCGTAGCACCATTGCGGTGCGAGACATACTACAGCCGCGCACTCTACCAGGCTGAGTTAAGGCGGGCCTCTCGCTACCAGGTTATTCCTTGTACTTAGACCTTTCGAGCCTGAGGCTCGAAAAATCCTTTATCCCATGATTGTCTCAATGGCAAAATGTGTGTGATTCGATGCTCATTGGAATTATGTCAGATGCTCACGACAGCATTCAGGGCGTCAAAGATGCCCTGCAGGCATTTTCTAGCAAAGGCGCAAAGCTGGTGCTCTTTGCTGGAGACATGATCGGCTCGGGCAACTGCTACACCTTCGAGGGCTGTGGCATGCCCATCAAGCTGGTCTATGGAAACAATGACGGCGACCGCTTGGGCCTGTACCGTGACTTCGCCCGCGTAGGCGGTGAGTACCTGGGCGACTTCGGTGAGATCGAGGCAGATGGCCTGAAGATCGCCATGCTCCATGGGACGGAGGAGCCTCTCGTAAAGGCCGTTGTAGCCTCACAGCTCTACGATGTCGTTGTCCGAGGTCACAATCACCGCTGGGAAGTGACGAGGCATGGCAAAACGCTCCTCATAAATCCAGGCGAGATCTGGGGAAACTTCACAGGCCTTCGCAGTGCAGCCATCCTGGATACCTCCAGCCTGAATGTAGAGATGATCGAGCTTGGCAGGTTCAAAACCTTTAGGGAGATCCTGAACCAATGACGAGCGGAGAGAAGATCGAGCCGCTCGGGATTTATCTCTTGGTGGAGCGATCCGGCGATGAGATCGTGCGGATCTACTTCTCAGCTGTGCCGCCTGATGAGCCATCGGATTTAGCCAGGCGCATTGTGGATTATCTGCTGGGAGATGCGCCCTGCCCTGATGTAAAACTGAGCCTCTCTGGCACCACAGATTTTCAAAAGAGGGTCTTTTCAGTTGTGCGGGAAATTCCGCGCGGCCAGACGATGACTTATGGAGATGTCGCTTTGCTGGCAGGCAAGCCAGGAGCCGCGCGTGCTGTGGGTCGCGCTATGGCCTCCAATCCCTTTGCTATCCTCGTGCCCTGCCATCGGGTGGTCTCGCGTGATGGTTTGGGTGGCTTTGCCTGGGGCCTCGAACTTAAGGAGAGGCTTCTTG
>JAUCQD010000238.1 GCA_030372945.1 Methanothrix sp.
GCTCGGAGATGTGTATAAGAGACAGTTTAATGGGAGGTCAGAATGATATCCTCCTTCTAAAATTGCAAAACGCCTTCCCTGGCATTTTTGTGAGCCTTCGGAAATTATCTTTCCGATCGTCTCATAATCCTTTGTTTCTAGTAGACCGCCCCAGTCTTTTATGTAGGTATCAAAACCTGCAGACACTCCGACGATGTCGTAGTCATCGTCTTTGAATGCCGATTTTATCTGCGCCAAGTAGCCACTTACATCCATTCTCAGATAGTCGAAGTTAATATCAATTGATCCGGGATTTACTATTCTTACATGATGGTCTCCACGAAAGATGCTGACTGTACCATCGCCGAAGTGAAGGTCAATATCGATGATCAACACTCGCTTCGCCTTCGGCCTTATCTTCTGCACGGCTATTGCCATATTATTGAAGTAGCACATTCCCCAGGCCCTATTGGCAGAAGCGTGATGTCCAGGGGGCCGGATCAAAGCAAAAGCAGGCTCTCCCTGCAAAGCCAATTTTGCCGCGGTGATGGCCCCACTGGCAGCGAGGCTCGCAATAGCAAAGTGGCCGCTTCGACGCACGCCATCGATGTGCTCTTTGCCATGCACCCTTGATATGTCATCCAGAGATACGTGAGCGGGTTCTACAAATTCGTAGCCCTCTTTTCTCAATTCTTCCATTGACAATCTGACCCTGTCTGGATTTTCTACTGGGTTTGCAAGATACCTCTCTTCGTACCCCTTACAGTATATTATTTTCACGCACGGGACTTGGAACATCAGAGCATTTAATTCATTCGATCTTGAAAAGAAGAATAAGATCCAAAAAAATGGCTCCTTGAAGAAATTGGCATGTAGAAAAGCCATGAAGGCACTCCCTCTGCTCTTCAGAGAGGCTCTTTCCATAAGACAAAAAAATTTTTCTTTGGTAAAGCAATCTTTATATGTTAAGACTAGAATCACTCAATGGTGATCGGATGCATATAATGGAAGGATTCTTGCCTCTCTACTGGTGCGTTTTGTGGTACGCAATATCACTTCCAGTGGTCGCATATGGGGCATATAAGATGAACATAATGATCAAAGAGAATCGCGAAATTCTGCCCTTGCTTGCGGTCTCTGGAGCTTTCATCTTCGTCCTGTCATCATTGAAGATGCCTTCAGTCACCGGGAGCTGCTCCCATCCAACAGGCACCGGCATTGGTGCAATACTCTTCGGTCCATGGATTACTTCAGTACTGTCAACAGTAGTTCTGATCTTTCAGGCCGTCTTTCTCGCACATGGTGGTTTAACAACCTTAGGTGCCAATACATTCTCCATGGGCATAGTAGGACCAACCGTAGGCTATCTGGTCTTTAAAACATGTAGGAAACAAAACGTTAATTTGTATCTCACAGTTTTTCTAGCCGCGTTGTTCGCAGACTGGTTCACATATATTGTCACATCTATCGAGCTTGCCTTAGCTTTTCCAGCAGCCTCTGGGGGCTTGCTTGCATCTTTAAAGGCTTTCATGGGGGTCTTTGCCATAACACAGATCCCACTGGCCATTGTCGAGGGAGCTGTGAGTGCGCTCTTGTTCAAGTATATCGTTCAACTCAGGGGCGACGTCCTTTTAAAGCTCAATGTGGCATCTCAAGACACCATTAAGAGACTACAGGAGGCATCCATATGAAGCTGGAGTACATAACTCTCGCAATTATTCTGATATTCATAGCGGCCTTTGCTTATGTCAGCTCTATGGGAAACCATGAATGGGGCGGGGCTGACGATCAGGCCGGAAACGCAATAGACAAATTGACAGGAGGAACATATCAGCCTTGGGCTCATAGTATATGGGAGCCACCTAGCGGTGAGATAGAGAGCCTGCTCTTCGCTTTGCAGGCAGCCTTCGGTGCTATCATTATCGGCTATTTTCTGGGTTACTACCGGGGTTTGGCGAAGGCTAAGGCTTCAGCACATCCAGAGGAAAGACAATAAGGAAATTTGAATGCACGACCTTCTGGATGATTACACACATTTCAATGCTCTGATAAACACGAGTCCTAGGCTGAAGCTGCTCCTCGGAATCGGAGCCATGCTCCTTTGCATCTCCTCAGCCACGCCAATTGCGCCCTTATTCATAGCAATTAGCATGAGCCTCATAACTGTAGTGATTGCCAAAATTCCTAGGCTCTTTTACTGCTCTCTGCTACTGATACCCTTGTCCTTCGCTCTATTAAGCTCTGGCGTCGTGGCCTTCATGCACGGCGGAGGCAGTCAATTATTTGGCATGAATCTCCTCGGCTTTATGTTGGAGATCAGAGAAGATGGAGCAAACCTTGCACTGCTCTTGATCGCCAGGACCTTTGGTGGCATGTGCTCCCTATTCTTTATATCCTTGACCACACCGATGATGGAGATCTTCTCAGTGCTGAAGTCCTTGGGGCTCCCGGATTTCTTGGTCGATCTCTCCATGCTGATGTACAGGTACATTTTCGTTTTTATTGACCAAGCCCATTTGATCCATAATGCTCAGGTGATGCGGCTGGGGGATGCAGGAATTAAAAACACTTTGAATTCCCACGCCATACTTTCAGGCGTTCTATTTTTGAGAGCGTGGGAACAAGGCGAGAGGCTCATAGTGGCTATGGATGCCCGATGTTATGATGGCAAACTTGTCCTCATGGAACAGGGCGCTAAGGCAAAGCCAAGAGCCATCTTTGCCATAATTGGATACCTAGTGGTGGTTGAAGCTATCGTTTTTCTGACTAAAGACATCCAACTGCTGTGAGAGTACATGACATTCATCATTGAGACCAGAAATGTCAGCTATTCATATGGAGATGGAATAGAAGCCATGAAAGGCGTGAGCATATCGCTTGACGAGGGCCGCAAAATCGCTCTGGTGGGGCCAAATGGGGCAGGCAAATCCACACTCATGCTCATGTTCAACGGCATCCTGAGGCCAACCTCTGGAGAAGTTCTCTTTCATGGACAATCTTTGCGATATGATCCCGCCTCTTTAAGAGAATTAAGGCGCAAAGTTGGTATGGTCTTCCAGAACTCTGACGACCAGATCTTCGCCCCTACAGTATACCAGGATGTCGCCTTCGGTCCGGTGAACCTCGGATTTCCTGAAGAGAAGGTGAAAAGATATGTCGGATACGCTCTAGCCTACGTTGGCCTCTGCGGCTATGAGCGCCGTCCGCCTCACCACCTCAGTGGTGGCGAGAAGAAGAGAGTTGCCATTGCTGGCATTCTTGCAATGGAGCCTGAGGTGATCGTGCTGGACGAACCAACATCCAACCTCGACCCAGCCAGCTCTGAAGAGATTATGGATATGCTGGACGAGCTTAAATGTGGAGGAAAGACCATAATCATCTCTACGCATGATGTAGAGCTGGCCTATCGCTGGGCGGATGAGGTTATCTTGATGGATGGTGGCAGGATCCTCAAACGAGGCACAGGACAGGAGGTCTTTGGAGACCCTGGCCTGATCAATAAAGCCAGGCTAAAGCTGCCAATCGTGGTAGATATCTACAAAGAATTGGTCGCCCGGGGTTTGTTGAGCGATTCCAATCCACCGAGAAACGTGCTTGAGCTTACCGATCTTGTTGAGGCCAGAAACAGAGGAACAATATCCAGAAGAGCCACAGGCAAAATTCACATCGCTGATGTAGATAAGATAGGGCCGGACGATATCAATAGCATTCTCGAGGAGGCACACATAAGTTATGCAGGCGCCATGGGGACGAACGCCAAGGCTCTGGCGAAGCAGGCCGGAATAATCCTCGACTTCACCTACGGCGTCATAGACAAGTGCATTCTCAAGTCTCTGAGCGGCAAGGATTCACTGATAATGACCTCAGGAGGAATGGTGGATCACTCAGTTAAAAGGATTCAAACCTACTGCGAAGAATCTGGAGCTAAGATAGAAGTGGTCAAGCTATCTTCTCACTAAGAATCTGGCGTGAACTCGGACCGGCGGTAGATATTGAGCCAAAAGAATTCCACAGAACGTGGATATGCATGTAAATTAACTGGATTCACCGAAAAGACAAATATACCATTCAAATAAACGATCCCTCGATGCCAAATTTCAATGTCCTGCTGGAGGGTGCCTGGCTGGTCAGAGATGTCAAGACGGAGGATGATGCAATAGGCGTCGCCATCTCTGAGGCAGGCAAGAGATTGAATCAAAGAAAGATGGATTTTGTTGAGGTAGAAGTGGGTCAGTGGGACTGCCCGAAATGCTGCGAGCCACTCGCAGGTGTTTTTCTCGTAGCAAGCACAGCGTTAGTGGCCCTCCTCTTCGAGATAAAAATATTCAATGCAGAAAGCGAGGAGCATGCGGGCCGCATAGCCAAGTCCATAATCGGCAAGGCCCTGGGATCGATACCCCTTCGGGTGATAGAGGTCACAGTGCAAGATGGCGATCTGAGCCGTTGATTAACTGTCCGGAGGCAATTTTTGAGACCTGTCGAAGGTTTTTTGAAGGCTCTGGACTGGGATGACATGCCACAAATTTTATATACGTTAAATGCCGTAATCAGGCAAATGCCGTAAGAGAGTTCGGCAATTTTGGGTAGGGGGCAGCCGAATAACAGACGGCATTGTTGCGATTAGATCCCTCTCATCAGTAGAGACGGATCCATAAGGAGCGCGGTTTGATGGTAAACGCGACAAAAGGTCAAAGTCTGCTTGCAGCTTTGATTGCATTGTTAGTAGTAATAACAGCGACAGCTTCTGATGATCTTTCAGGTCGCTGGAAGATTCGCTACGAAGTTGAGAGTGGCGACGCTGACGACCTGACCCAGGGCAGCGTGGCTTCTTTGAACCAAAAGGATTCCACTCTGCAAGGTAGGGTAACCCTTGGCCCTCGTGACGACGGCTTCCTGATTGGGTGTTGCGAAAGCAATGGCATGAGAGCTGCCATCACATTTCGTCACAGTCCTGCCATATTCATAAGGCTGATCGGCTCTTGTACTGACGACCAGCTTCAGGGGAGCTTCACAGCATCGTCCTCCGAAGGTGGATTCTGGCAGGGCAGGTTCAGAGCAATCCATCTGACCAGAGGCGGAGAGGTTATCAACGCTGAAGCGGGAGCAGATCCTACCAGCTTTGCGCCACTCGATATCGACCTGCGTCCCAAGCCCACCGAGTTCCTGGACCCGGAGGCGAATTGGAGCGCTCAGCAGGATAGCGGTGTGAGGAAGACATTCGTCATCAGCTATAGAAAAAATACCATCCTAATGCTCAGGAACAAGCCATTCGTCTGGCAATGGTGGTTGTAGAAAAAGTTTTGGTCTGATCGACGATCTCTCTGCACATCAGGCTCTTCGGGCTCCGAAGACCCTCTTGAGCAGCCCTTTGCCAGATTTCTCCTCGGATCCGCTCTTTCTTGCCGAAGCAGCAGGTCTGGTCTCCGGTCCACTCGTTTTACGCTGAGCGACTGCCTTCTCTCTGGCAACGATCTGAGTGCTCACGCCCCCATGCCTGGACTTTCTGGGACGGATGTTCACAGTGATGGGCCTCTCGATCTCGTTGCTCACCAGCATGGCAACTCCTGGTGGCAACCTCTTGATCTCCTCTTCGAGCTCAGAGGTCATGCCTTCCAGGCCTTTGGAGAGAGCCTTTAGATCGTTGGGGTTCGTGACCCGCATAATGATCTGGGTATTACACTGAGAGATGACATTCTTGTCCACACGGGCTGGCCTCTGGCTGATGACCATCAGGCCCAGGCCGAACTTTCTGCCTTCTGCCGCAATTGTCCTCACTATGTTGGTGCTGGCTGCGTTTCCTGTGCCGCGCTCGGGAATGTAATTGTGCGCCTCCTCCACAACCACCATGCCAGGTGAGATGAGCCTACGCTTCCTGGCCTCGAAGATCTCCGTCAGTAGTCGAGCAACTATCATTGCCTGTAGCTCAGGCACGATACCAGTCATGTCAATGACCGCCGCCCTGCCAGGACGGAGCAGCTCATCTACTGGCGTCGCCATTCCAGAGAACAGGCCCAGCTCCAGCAGGGCCTCCAACTGGCCAACCAAGTTCCACTTAACCTTGGAGTTGCTTCTTACAACCTGGTCGATTATATCCTCCAGGGTGTAGGCATCAGTCTCCGAGCGAAGGGCGCTGATGGCCTCATAGAGCAATCCCAACTGGCCACTGCTGCTGCTCTCATGTGGAATCATCTTTGCCACCTCACGTGCTGACAGGTTCAGCCCGTTGAACCGGAAAGGCCGGTCTGCTTTCGGGTTCATGGCCATCTCGCCTGGGGTGTAAACCACGACCTCGTAGCCTCTGGGCTTCACTTTGTACCTGGAAAAGTCGCCTTCCCTGTTTGGCTCCTTCATTGAAGCGTACTCGCCATGAGGATCGATGATGAGGAGGGCAACCTTCCGGTCCAAAAGCTCCTCCAAAATCACAGCCGCGGTATAGGATTTTCCAGATCCCGTCTTGGCTAAAACGCTGCAATGCTTCTGGACCAAAGTATTGGCATCCAGCTCCACGCGTATGTCGTAGCCACGCAGCAAGCCGATGTACATATCTCCCTTGGCCAGGCCTAAAGTTGCTTTGATCAGCTTTTCATCTGCTATGAAAACTGACTCTCCAGGCCTTGCAGGACTGGTGGGAAGACGCAGTTTGCCATTGCTGCCAACACCAATAACTCTGGCCTCAGCTATCATCATCTCTCTGCTATCATAGCTTCTAGCACCATCGTTCAGCTGATTCACACTGTAAGCAGAGTTGGACCTCTTGACGTCCTCAACCTGGGCCAGTATCCAGTCCTTTCCTTCAGCCTTGGCTTTGATGTACGTGCCCCGTCCGACCTGTTTATTGATGAGAAACTTGAACGCCAAAGGATTGGTCTCTCCAACAATGGTGCCGACCGATCCTTTAACCATGGAAATCAAAATATTCACCACTAAGGCATGTCATCAACTGCTACCATCCTATGGATTTTGTATCACCCTTCTTGCTACAATTTCTATTTCAATACAGGCCTTGGAGTATAAAAAGATTGGTCCGAAGCAATGATATGATCTTCATGACCAATGGTCCACAAAAGAACATATCCAAGCTTGAAGTAAATGCTCTGGGGCGAAGGAATAACATGATTTCTAAATCCCCTTCTACCTTCGCTCAAACATAATAATATCTACTCCCTTTCTTTATGAAATATCCAGCAGCCAAACCGACCAGAAGCCCGGCAATGTGTGCCATATGTGCGATGTTGTCTGCAGACCCCATTGTCAGGAAATCCACAAGAGCAAACAGCACAACTGCTGCTCTGATGCTGACCGGTATCACAAAGAACAGCAGCACACGGATCTCGGGAGCAATTATGGCCAGGCATCCAAGAACACCGTAGAGAGCGCCGCTTGCACCTACCAGGTTTGCTGGAGATATCATCAATTGGGCCAGGGCTGCCACAATTCCTGAGAAGACGTAGATCTCCAAAAATTTTGCTTCCCCGACTCTGCGCTCCAGCTCCATGCCAAAGAAGAATAAAAAGAGCATATTCCAGAAGAGATGATCGAAGTTTGCATGTACAAACATGTGAGTGACAAGCGTCCAGGGCCTTTGCATAAGATAGTGAGGGCTTAGGCTAAGATAGTTATAGACCAGGGCAGGCATCACCAGGCTCAGAAAATAGACTGCAATGCATATCGCAAGTATTGCGCCTGAAACTGAGATAGGCAGGTCAAGAGGTATCCGATCTCGCTGACGATAATCATCTCTTTCTCCAAAAGTCTTCCAATCAGCCATTTCAAATCAGCTATTATCTCATCGGATTTAAAAACTCTCATAGATGAGACTGCTATTGTCCAGTTCGTCAAACCATTCGTAGTAATCATATCGAAATACTTAATACTAAGTAAACTAAAAACCCAAAAATAGTGATTTATATATGTCAAAAATCAAAAATTCGCCTGCAATAATGGCTACGTTTTTGACATTATTGCTATTGGCGTCGCCCACAATTGCCGATTCAGGCTCCTCAGAGAAGATCCTGAAGGCAGATTTGATCTTCGGACCAGACGAGAACCTCGATCCTGCTTACAAGTACACAGGCTGGTACATGCGCGAGGCAGGAATATATGACACACTCTTTGCTTTGGATAAAGACATGAACCTAGTGCCATCGCTTGCCACAGGCTTCGATCAGATCAGCGATACTGAATACAAGATCCATTTGAGAACTGATGTGAAATTCCATGATGGCACGCCACTTAACGCGGATGCTGTGGTATATTCTCTGGAAAGAGTGATGGCCTCCTCAAACTCCCGCCATAGCGAGTACAGTTTCATAGAATCGGTCACCAAGGATGACGAGTTCACCGTTGCCATCAAGACCAAAGAGCCTTATTCTCCAACAATAGCATCTCTAGTCGATCCACTGGTCTCCATAGTCAAACCCGATGTAGATATTAACAAGACTCCAGTTGGAACAGGCCCATTCAAGTTTAAGTCCTACGAAAAGGGCGTCAAGCTATCAGTGACCAGGAACGACGAATACTGGGGAGAGAGACCGAAGCTTGATGGAGCAGATCTGTTCTTTGTTAGCGATCCCATGACCCGTGCCATGCAACTGGAAGGAGGCGACGTGGACATCGTGAGGGGTCTTCCTCAAACCGAAGTCAAGAGCATAAAGAGCAAATCAAACCTAGAGGTTCTGGAAAAGGAGACCCTGCGAGAGAACTTCCTTTATGTGAACATGAGGAAGGCGCCATTCGATAATCTTTCTGTTCGCCAGGCACTCAATCATGCCATCGACCGCCAGGAGATCGTAGATACAGCACTCGAAGGTGTGGGCGGTGTCCCGGCTATTGGGGTCTTCTCGTCTGTCAATCCTTGGTCGGCAAATGACGAACTCAAACCCTATGCCTATGATACAACAAAGGCCAAGGAGCTTTTGGCGCAGGCGGGCATTACCGACACGGACGGTGACGGATGGCTTGACTTCCAGGGCAAGCCCTTTAACATTACCATCAAGACTTACACATCCAGGGCGGAGAACAAGCCTTCTGCAGAGGTAATTGCCGCGCAGTTGGAGAAGATAGGCATCAAATCCGGAGTGGAGGTACTGGAGACGGGAGCTCTAAGTAGCGATCTTAGCAATGGCAACTACGATCTGGCGCTTTATTCCTGGAGCACCGGCACAACAGGAGACCCAGACTACTTCCTCTCCAAACACTACGAGTCCAAAGGGGCTGAGGCTAAGAAGACCGGTTATTCCAACCCGGACGTAGATTCTTGGCTGCAGAAGGCCAGAGCCTCATTCGATCAGAAGGAGAGGATGAATTATTACACCAAAGTGCAGAAGCAGATCTTTGCGGATTCTCCGAACATCTTCCTCTTCTATCTAAATGAGCTGGTTGGCCAGAACAAGAGGGTCAAGGGATACGAGATATACCCATCCTGTGAGATCACCTTCCTGACACCAGATCTGTCCTTGGAGGATTAGTTCCAGTGAGACTGCAGGACGATGAACAAAAGGATCCCAAAAAGATCATAGCAGGATACTGGGACCTTCGAAGCAAAAGTTACTCCAAAGGGGTCACAGACTCCAGGGATGAGGAGAAGGAGACCTGGAAAAGATGCCTGGCGCCCTTCATCACCGATATTGGGCTGAGCAAAGCTCTGGATGTAGGTTCAGGTACAGGCTTCCTCTCCTCTCTTTTGGACGACATGGGCGTCGATGTCACAGGCCTGGACATATCCCGCGGCATGCTTGCCCAGGCCAGAGATGCTCTGCTCCAAGAGAGACGGGACCCAGATCTTTTTCAGGGAGATGCTGAAGAACTGCCATTTCGTTCATCTTGCTTTGATGTTGTAGCAAGCAGGCACCTCCTCTGGACACTGACAGACCCAGGGAAAGCCCTTGCTCAGTGGATGCGCGTATTGAGGCCAGGCGGAAGGATACTGGTCATAGATGGAAACTGGTTTGATCCAGCAGTCAGCAAATGGCTAGGGCGAGGGCTCTCCGGTCTCCTGGCCAATTTTTCTAAAAGTCGAAACCCAGTGCCATTTCACAGGTTTTACGATCCCGTTTTGCAAGAGCTCCCTCTCTACAGCGCTTGCGGGCCAGAGAGATATCTGGCTTTTTTTGAGGATGCCGGAATGAAGAATGTCACCCTCGACCGCCTGAGTGAGGCAAACCGCTTCTACAAGAGCCATACCAGCCTTTCCTACAGGCTTGCCAATGCAAATGCCCTCTTCCTGGTTACTGGTGAAAAAGGCAACCAATAGACATTAAGCTAGCGTTCATAGGATCAAAGGAAGAAGAAAATGCTGTCATTCATCCTGAGACGACTACTCCTATTGATTCCGGTATTGCTGCTAGTCTCAATCATCTCGTTCTCGTTGTTCTGCCTGGCACCCGGGGACCCAGCTGAGATCCTGCTCACAGGACCTATGGGCACTGCCGATCCTGCGACTGTTCAGGAGTTCAGGCATAAGGCGGGCTTTGACGATCCGCCCCAGATTCAATACCTCAGGTGGCTGTCCAGAGCAGTTCGTGGAGATCTGGGATATTCTTATATCACAGGGGAGAGGGTTCTGGATGAAATCCTGCACAGCTTCCGCTCGACGCTAAGCCTGGCGTTGGCCAGCTTGGTCATATCTTTCATGATATCTATCCCCCTGGGAATCCTGTCTGCAGTGAGGCGTGATTCTATATTCGACTGTCTGGGCATGGCACTCGCACTATTAGGCGTATCAGTCCCAAATTTCTGGCTTGCTTACCTCTTGATAATCGCCTTTGCTCTTCGGCTCGACATTCTCCCCGTCGCAGGATATGGGTTGAACGGGGACTTTGAGCACTTGATTTTGCCTGCTGTGACATTGGGCATATCAGCAGCAGCCGTCACCAGCAGAGTGATGCGCGCAAGCATGCTTGAGGCACTCTCGCAAGACTACATCCTCGCGGCCAGGGCCAGGGGATTGCATGAGAGATCGGTGGTGTTGGGCCACGCTCTAAGAAATGCTCTCTTGCCTGTGATCACAGTGATGGGATTGAACTTTACATATCTGCTAAATGGCTCGCCCGTGGTAGAGACGATCTTCGCCTGGCCGGGCATTGGCAACCTCATGACCTACTCCATCTACGACAGGGACTATCCTGTGATCCTTGGCTGCATGCTTTTCCTGGCCGTGTTATTCTTGGCATTGAATTTGCTGGTGGACATCTGTTACTACTATCTCAATCCGAGGCTGAAGCATGAAGCTGAGCACTGATCCCGGATACAAGCTCGCAATTTTGATCATCGCAGGCATGGTCCTGGGAGCGCTTCTGGCAGGATGGATCGCACCCCACGATCCTGAGAAGGCGATGCCACAGCTGCGGCTGAAATCTCCTGACTGGGAGTATCCACTTGGGACTGACCATTTGGGCCGCTGCATCTTCAGCCGTATAATATTCGGCATCAGGATGTCTCTTCTGATCGGAGTTGTCGTTGTGCTCTTCTCAGCGATCCTTGGAATATTTTTGGGTGGTGCAGCAGGATACTTCGGAGGCGTCCTGGATGAGACAATCATGCGGGTTGTGGATGCGTTCCTGGCCTTTCCAAGCATCTTTTTGGCTCTGGCTGTGATTGGTTTCCTTGGATCAGGTCTTACCAACATGATGCTCTCATTAATCTTGGTGGAGTGGACTGGATATGCCCGGCTGGTACGAAGCATAATCTTATCGCTGAAGGGAAAGGAGTTTTTAGAGGCTGCCATGAGCCTCGGAGCAACAGATCAATACATATTGAGAAAACACCTTCTACCAAATGTCCTGCCTCAGGTCCTTGTCATGGCGACTTTGGGGTTTGGCTATGCAATTCTTGGCGCAGCTTCTCTGAGCTTTCTTGGCCTTGGGGTCCAGCCTCCGACGCCAGAGTGGGGATCTATGATGAATGACGCGCGGCCCTTCGTCAGGGCCGAACCACAAATGATGATATTTCCAGGAATTGCCATAACTATCACCGTTTTGGCCTTCAATCTGCTCGGCGAAGGGTTAAGGGAGAGACTTGACCCTCGATCCAATATCAAGATGGATCTTTAGCTAGGCGCGTTTCGCGGACTCTATTCTCTGGATCTTTCCCTTATCCATCATCGCGATCCTGTCGCTCATGTGTCTTACGACCTCTTGGTCGTGAGATATGAAGAGCATTGTCAGGCCGAAGTCCTTTTTCAGGTCCATGATGAGCCGCAGTATCTGGGCCTGTACTGAGACGTCCAGCGATGCAGTGGGCTCATCCGCCACGATGAACTCAGGATTTATTGCCAGGATTCTTGCCAGCACCACCCTCTGGTTCTGCCCACCGCTGAGCTGGTAAGGAAAGCGATTCACATGTTCCGGGTTCAGGCCGACGATATTCACGAGCTCCAGGACACGATCTTTGATCTCAGCCTTGCTCATCCTCCCGCGCAGCCCCAGGCGAAACGGCTCTGCTATGCTCTCCCCGATCCTCATTTTTGGATTTAAAGAGGATTCGGGGTCCTGGAATATCATCTGCATTCTAGGCCGCAGCTTGCGCATTTCTTTGCGACCAAGCCCGGTAATGTCGACGCCGTCAAAGATGATCCTGCCTGAAGTGGGCTCTATCAGCCTCAATAGCAGGCGTCCTACTGTGGTCTTGCCGCATCCGCTCTCTCCCACCAGACCCAAAGTCTCTCCTCTATCGATGAAAAAAGAGACACCGTCTACGGCCCTTGTATACTGTTTTTTGACCATGCCGGAAGAATAATGCTTTACAAGATCCTGCACATCGATCAAGCGCATAAAAGACACCTCACGTAATGCCCTTTCTCTACCTCCACCATCTCTGGATGTCTCCTTTCGCAGATCTTCGTGGCCCGGCTACAGCGAGGATGGAACCGGCAGCCAGGAGGCGGAGCGATGAGGGACGGACTGGTTCCAGGAATTGGCATAAGTCCCCGGCTGGGAAGTGAGTTGATGAAGCCTTGCATATATGGATGGATGGGCTCTTCCAGGATCAAGCGAGATGATGCATCCTCCAGCAGCTCGCCTGCGTACATGACAGCGATTCTATCGCATATCGCCTGCGCCACGCCCAGATCATGAGTGATCATCAGAAGCGATTTGTGGGCGGTGGCCTCGCGCAGGAGATCGATAATCTGCATCTTGGTCTTCGCATCGAGCCCTTTTGTAGGCTCATCGGCTACAACGAAGGAAGGATCACATGCCAGTCCCATCGCAATCATGACGCGCTCCTTCATGCCTCCAGAGAGCTCATGAGGATATTGATCGGCACGCCTCTGAGCATCTGGAATATTGACCGATTCAAGCATCTCCACAGCTTTGCTTTTAGCCTCCCTTTTGCCAAGTTTTTGGTGAAGTTGGATCGCCTCGGCAATCTGATCGCCTATCTTCAGCACTGGGTTTAGGGAGGTGGTGGGATTTTGCAGGATCATGGATATCTCTTTGCCGCGCAGGCGCCTCATCTCCTCATCATTGAGTTGCAGGATATCCCTCCCGCGGTAAAGGATACGACCTTCGATTGTAGTTGATGGCTGCAGCAGTCGGACAATCGACATGCCCAGGACAGTCTTTCCGCAACCTGTCTCTCCAATCAGCCCGATCCTCTCACCCTCAGCGATCTGCAAATCTACTGTGTCCACAGCCTTTACCATGCCGTCCTGTGTGGGAAACTGGGTTTTTAGATGGATGATGTCTAGCAATAACATTTGCGGAGCTATTGTATCAATTTGGTCTTAAATTTTGCTACGAAATATCGGGATTATGAAGCACGGTAAAGATGTATCATCC
>JAUCQD010000239.1 GCA_030372945.1 Methanothrix sp.
AGAGGCTGGAGCGCTGCGGCGTGCTGGGCGATCTGACGGTTCGATTTTTTCCCCGCGTCTTGGATCTGCGCAAGTTCGATTGTGACTGTGTCTACTATCCCTGCCGGGCCTCTGGCCTGGGCAGGTCTCTTGACTGCGATCGCGTCACTCATGAAAGGCCCAGGATCGTGGGGTGTGAGGTCTCGCGAGAGATTTTCCTGGCTAAAAATGCAGGCAAGGAATATGAGTTCGTCAACATATGTCCAGTCAAGAGCGAGGAGCATGTCTTTGACCCGGCAGGACCTTTCATCACCCGCTGCTGTAAATCCGAGCGCAGAGGCCTGACCCGCTTGAACGGCCAGACAGGCATCATAGTCCACTGGGGAGACGGCCCCTGGAAGATAGCTGAGGCAGTGAGATGTCTAGTAAAGGAGCTTGGAAGGTAGCAGTCGTTCCGGGAGACGGCATCGGCCCTGAGGTCCTAAGATCAGCGCTGGCAGTCCTGGATGCTGCAGGAGCCAAGTTCGAGCAGGTTCTCGTGGAGATCGGCTTTGGCCGCTGGAAGCGTCTGGGCCTGGCGATGGCAGATGAGGATCTTGAGACCATCAAGCAGTGCGACTGCGTCCTTCTGGGGGCAATCACCACGCCACCGGATCCAGACTACAGGAGCATTCTATTGCGGCTGCGAAAGGAGCTTGACCTTTACGCCAATATCAGGCCTTTTCGCTCCAAAGCCATCGATCTCATCATAGTGCGTGAGAACACCGAGGGGCTTTATTCCGGACTGGAGGAGGTCGGGGCGGAGGAGGCACGGACCTTGCGTGTCGTCACTCGAAGGGGCTCAGAGAGAATTGCAGAGAAGGCCTGCGAGATAGCTGCCAAAAAAAAGAGGCTTACTATAGTTCATAAGTCCAATGTCCTGCAAAGCGATCGTCTGTTCCTCAAGACCTGCCAGGCGGTGGCGATGCGGCGCGGGATCCAATCAGAGGAGATGCTTGTGGACAGCGCAGCCTACAACCTTGTGGTCAATCCCCAGAGGTTTGATGTCATTGTTACTACAAACCTGTTCGGGGACATTCTGAGCGATGAGGCCGCAGGCGTAGTGGGATCACTTGGGCTTTGCGCGAGCGCAAACGTTGGCATGAATAGCGCTCTGTTCGAGCCCATTCACGGCAGCGCTCCAGACATCGCAGGAAAGGGCATTGCCAATCCGCTGGGGGCCATTCGCAGTGCTGCCATGATGATGGAGTGGATGGGCGAGACTGAAAAGGCGACGAGGATAGAAGCTGCTGTGCAGTGGGCGCTTGATAACGATATTAAGACGCCTGACCTTGGCGGAGGATGCAGCACAGAGGATGTTACAGATGCCGTGGCTGACTATCTGGAAAGACCTTGAAGCTATCTTTTCTTTTTCCATATTTTGGCAAACCAGCGAGAAAGGCTCCAGGGCAAGCTGTTCATAAGCCGTTTTCTGATGAGATCTTGATCGTCCTTTCGCTTCACTGTCTGCTTGCTCATAAAGCTCCCAAAATTTGGTTGGGGCTTTTTAGGGCTTAATACTTGGTGGTCCTGGAGGTGCCATGCTGATCGAAAGGTTTTTTATTCTTAAATTCGTTCCACCTTGGGAATGAGCGAGGGAATTAGCGAGGCAGAGAATAAGAGCTCTCTGAAGAAGAAGCTCGACTTAAAGAGCAAGCTTGATATCAAAGAAAAGCTCGATCTTGATGAGATGGTTGGAGACATCGGCGTCTCCATGCCTTCCACAGACGTTCAAGAATACATCCGTGTCCTGAAGCTGGCCAGAAAGCCAAGCCGCGAGGAGTTCAACATGATCGCCAAGGTCTCTTTAGCGGGCATTGGAATCATAGGCACAATTGGCTTTGTAATATACGCGCTGCTGACGGAACTTCCAAAGGCTCTTTGAAAAAAAAAATTTCCATGGCCTGCCTTATCTCGCTTTGTTCAGAGCCCTGAGTGTGGCTCCGAACTCCGATTCTACGAGAGATGTCACGCCCATGGTCTTGGGGTGCAGGTCCAGCTCTACAGTAACGTGCTGGTGGCCCAGATCGCGCAGCGGCCTGACCTGGCGCGGACCATTGGTTATCGAGAATATCTCCAGGCCCTGCAGGATAGATGCTGGCAGTGCATGGGGCACTCCTGATATCACAGCAAAGTCGTAGTCTCCGTCCTTCACCAGCCGGGATACGGCCTCGCCCGTTACTGGATACTCGTCAAGTCCACCGATGAGCTTGAAGTCCACACCTCTCGAATGCAGGTCTCGGGCGATGTTTGCGGCATCTCTCCTAACTTTGGGCAGGCCGACACTTTCATCGAGATTTGCCAAGGTCTCGACCTGCCCGCCAGCCACTTCGGAGACCGCTGCGGTTATGTCAGCGAACATGTAGGCGGTCTCTTTTTTTGCATTGAGGATGTTCAGGCCCCTCTTGCCATCGTGGATGAGCTGGAGCAGTCTGGCTGCTGTCTCAAACTTGAGGTCACCGCGTTCAGGTGCAAGATATTCCTTGCTGGCTGCTCCATGAAGCCTCTCGACCTCCGTGGCTTTCTCAAGCAAAAACTTCTGCCGACAAAACTCCTGCTCATCGATGATCCCTTTGTCTTTGGCGGCTTCCAGTGTGAGGATCACACCTCTGGTGTTATCCCTGTACCCAGCATGAACCTCTACCTCCAGGACAGGTATGTCGAGGTTCGCTTCGAGGACTGCCTGGTGCAGATCCTCTCCTATGATCATGCTGCTGCAAGTTCCTGATACGGCCATGAGCTTGGGGTTGAACAATTCCCTGGCCCTCTTGAGAAGCTTTGTCAGGGGTTTTTGGCCACCGAAGACGAAGCCCGCCTCGTCCAATGCAGTCGTCAATACGCGCACACCGTCCTCCTCCAATAGCCGGGCATGCTTGAAACAGCATCCGCTCGGGCCGTGGAGGATGACTACATCTGCTCCCAGGTCGCGCAGAGTATAGAGAGCCGCAACGATTGAACTGGGCCTGGGATGAATTATCTGCAAATTCTGCACTTCGCTTGCCATTTTCTTGTCACCTGAAACATTTAACGCACAAAAGCAGCCTCTCCACTGGGCATGTCATGGCCTGCTCCTGGCCTGCTGCCAGATCCCGAGCATAAATTGCTCCAAGCTCATCTGCCCAGGGCGCGAGCCTCTCTCCCACGAGAACCAAAAGTTCCAGCTCAGCACGACGCTGGCGGAGAAGGTCCAGCAGGGCAGGAATATCCATGCCCTCGCATACTGTCTCCGACTCCTCTCCCACGACGAGACCTAATTTGGGTCCACTGACCAGATCCAGGGCACGGTTCACATCTCCTACCTTAAGCCCGGAGTTGGAGCTGTCGTAGATCGTGAGGCCGGGCTGGCGCTGTACCTTCATTCGACCGCTGAAGCCGTCAAAGTCCTTCAAAGCTTGGGCGATCTCATCCAGGGGAGTCCCGCTAGCGTGCGCTGTTGCTGCGGCTGCTGCTAGAGCTGTAGCATAGCCTGGAAAGTCCAGATCTTCGCTGAGGGACAGGGGCAATTCTTGGCGTCCGAAGATCAGCTTATCAGGCTTTGCCTGCACATGTCCGTCCATGCCGAAGGAGTGGTCCGCGGAGAGCCGAACGTCGGTGTTAGCCACCAGTCTTGCACCCCTCTTTGCCAAAGAGAGCATCTGCAGCTTGGCGGTGCTTGCCCATTTTGTGCCCTTTGCGACGCGATAGTCCCCAGAAAAGCTCGTCAATACCCCCCAGTCTGCAAGGCCCGTTCCGCCCAGAGAGATCTCGCAGATGAGCGCGTCCGCTCCTCGGGCTTTCGCCGCATCCGCCGCGGGGATCACATTTCCAGGAGTGATGCTCAGGCCCGTTTGCAGGACGCTAGCCTTTCCGCTGTTCCAGATCTCCAGACCGCGAGTGGTATGGGATAGCACCTTTTTTTGGCCAGAGAGAATTCTGGCCAGCAGTAGAGCTGTGGAGGTTTTGCTGTGCGTTCCCGTAACCTCGAATACCTCCAGAGCCTCCGTTATTGTCGGACCCAGCAGTTCGCCCACTGCCTGGTGGTGAGTGATGACGCTCTTCTTTTGCCTTCTTGCTTCGACCAGAGCGGGATTTGTTGGCGGAAGGTGCACAGGAGATACAACGAGGTCGTAGTCGAAGACGCTGGGCTCATGGTGGTAGACCTCCAGAGCCTCCGCCTCAATGCCCGAATCGACCATCCTTTGAGCAATCACCTTTGCTCCGTGGATGGTGTCCAGTACGGCTACCTTATGGCCTCTTCCGCTCGTTTGCATGCTAATGCTGCAATGCATTCATCCACGCCCAGTGGTTCGGCGCACACGACCTCTACCTCGTCGCCTCCAATCAACACCCGTCCTCTGCGCTTCTGCTCATCCACACCCAATTCCCTCGGTATGTCCTGACGGGTATGAACACCATGAGCTAAAAAGAGCGGCAAGGCAACGACCTTATTGACCTTTGCGCCTGCAAAGCTCTCCAGCCCCTCCTGAATGTTGGGGTGGTTCATATTGAGATATGCTGTTCTGACAGGGCCAGGGTGGTTCTTGCTGATCATTTTGGCTAGAGATTCCACAAGCTCTCGGTTATAGGGCAGGCTTGATCCATGCCCGAGCACAAGTATGCCTACGTCCTTCATAGAAACACCAGTATTACTATTTGCAAATCCTGTGTTAAAAGGACGATGGACCCATAAGTACTAAATCCTTTCGAAAGGGGCATGGTTCAACTGGATTGCAAAAAACTGCATTATCCTGAGAAATGCTTCTCGAAGACGGCTGGTATCTCCTGGGGCGTCTCAATGACGAAGACGTCCTCCATCTTGCGCAGCCTTTGCACGTGTTCAGCATCCTCTTTTCTAATGCGCAGCTTCATCTCACTTCCGTCTGGCAGTATGGTGGAAATGATCCCGGGTTTATAGTCGCAGGGCATGATGTAGCTGGGTACAAAGGCCTTTTGGGACATGATGGCTGCGTTGGATAACAGGGAATCTGCTAGTCCCAGCGCGATTTTGGCCACTGTATTGGATGTCGTTGGCGCAAGCAGCAAAAACTCGTAGCGCTTTACTTGAAGCTGGCCTGCCAGAAACGGGGAGTTGGCATTGATCTCCACCCATACCTTGTCGAAGTGCTTCTCGAGGGTGTTGAAGAGCTTGTAGTACTTGATAACCTGCTCTCCAGCCTTTGAGACGAATACGCGCACATCTACTACATCATCATACTGCTTTTGCAGCTTGGTCATGATCTCGACAGTCTCCACAATGCGATCCCCGCTGCCGGTAATCCCCCAGGCAATCCTCTTCTTCCCATTCGCCATAGCCTTTTATTTTGCGCTATCAGGATAATTATTTTTCCTTCGGGTCCCGCGATCGCAGCCAGGCCAGGGTCTTTGCGAATTTGCGCACAGTCTTGCGAAGCGACCTGAAGCCCTCTTCGTCCGAGATGGCACCTTCCAGGGTGTCGCGAGACCAGAAGGTCGCGCCCAGGTTGGCGCCGAAGAATCCGCCGCTCACGGGCAACATGCCGTTGAGGACGTAGAACGTGTGGATCTGCTGCAGGGCCAGCTCCTGACCTCCCATGCGGTCTCCTCCTACTGCTATGGCCATTCCTGGCTTGTGGCGCAAGGCTTTTGGGTCTGCTGCGAGGGTGGCTCGCGTCCGGTCGATCACAATTTTCGTCTGGGCGCTCATGCTGCCGTTGTAAACTGGCGTGGCGAACACATAGCCTTCAGCCTCCCTGATGAGAGGATAGAGCTGGTACATGTCGTCCTTGACAATGCATTCCTTGTTCTTCAGGCAAAAGTCGCAGTGTCTACAGGGGCCGATGTTCTTGGCGCGCACTGTGAACAGCTCAGTCGCAAAGCCCTCCTCTTCCAGCATCTTCAGAGCCTCTTTTAGGATATGCTCCGTAGCCATCTTCCTGGGACTGCCGGATATGCCGAGTATCATGATACACTATTTTTGAGGTGTAATTATTTCAGATTTGCCAAACGAGGTTTTTCCGCTGCTGCCAAGGCCGATCTCTCCACCTCATCAATCGCCCTGCAAATCCTCGTGTAGCTCTGCACAATTTTGCCCGCAACAGAACTGCTGCACTCAAGAATCTCGCACAGAGCCAAATCGAACTCCTCCAGATCCATGCCCCTTTTTCGCAGGTATTCGTGGCCCCATGGTCCTGCCACCAGCCACCTGTCCAGCGGATCGGATGAAGAGATGTAGTGCTGCAACATCGCCTTGCCGGGCGTTGCAGATCTATCAAAGGCCTTCTTTAAGGCTGCAGCCTTCCTAGATTCATCCGTCTTGGTTGGGTTCTTGGGCCTCCAGACAAGTGTCTGGAGCGCCTGCACCAAGGCTGCATCCAGATTGATTCGAGCAAAGTGCAGCGAGTTTTTCAGAGATGCTCTAAAGCCCGATACCATTGAATCTTTACTGTCCTTTTCACCTTTTTGCCCCAGAGTCTGCGTAGCTTTGCAGCACGCATCCCAGCTCTTTGCCACAGACTGCACATAAATCGAAACTTTTCCTATCTTCTCAGAGAAATCGCCCATCCTCAGGGGCTGCAAAATGCTCTGCGCAGCCTCAATGGCTCTTTCAAGCTCTGGGTCGCTCATTCTTCTCACTACCACATCAGCCTTGATGGTATACTCTGTCCTGCCAAGAGAGCGCTCGCATCCTCTGCGCGCCGGGTCACCTCAACCCTGTCCCCAGAGACGAGCACCTCCGCGGGCCTGGGCTGGCCGTTGTACTGAGATGCCATGGAGAATCCATAGGCTCCCGCATCCAGGAATGCCAGTACGTCACCCCTCTCCAAGGCCGGCAGTCTTCTGTCCTTGGCCAGCACATCGCCGGTCTCGCAGATCGGCCCGACCACAGTGTAGGTCTCTTTGGCAGGTTGATCTGCTTTGTTGGCAACAACGACATGGTGATACGAGTCGTAGATCATGGGCCGGGCCAGGGCGTTGAAGCCTGCATCTACGGCCGCGAAGTTCACATGCGCCCTTTTGATGACATTCACGCCTGCAAGCATGACAGTTGTATCAGCCACTATGCTCCTGCCCGGCTCTAAGATGAGCCTGGGAGAGATCCCAATCTCTTGGCACCTGTCCCGGAATATCGGCAGAATGGCTGCAGCCAGGTCTGCGGGCGAGGGCGCTGGCGCATCGGGATTGTACTGGATGCCCAAACCCCCGCCGAGGTCGATCATCTTGATCTTGCCGCCCACTTTTACCACTGCCTCTGCGATGTCCATCATCTTGTTTGCTGCCTCTGCGAAGGGGGAGGTGTCCAGGATCTGGGAGCCGATGTGGCAGTGCAATCCCACAGGAAGGACGCCCGGCAGGTCCTCAGCTCGTTGATAGGTCGCAGCCACCTGATCTGCAGGGATGCCGAACTTGGAGGAGCGAAGACCAGTGGCGATCTTTGGGTGTGTTTTTGGCGATACATCTGGATTGACCCTGAAGAGGATCTCAGCTTCCCTGTCAAGGGCCTGTGCTGTCCTCGAAAGGTCTTCCAGCTCCTCGCGCGAGTCCACTGACATGCGCACACCTGCCTGAAGGGCCATTTCATGGTCCTTTTCGCTCTTGGAGTTGCCGTTGTAGAGGATCTTCTCGCGAGGAAAGCCAGCCATGCGGGCCACGAAGATCTCGCCTGACGAGAAGACGTCCGCGCCCATGCCCTCCTGGACGGCGATGTGCAGGAGGGTTAAGTTGCCGTTGGCCTTCATCGCGAAATACAAATCTGCATCTGGAAAAGCGCTGCGGTAGGCGAGAACATTCTCGCGCAGTCTTCTTTCTGAGGTAACATAAAGGGGCGTGCCCAGATTGCGCGCAAGCGCAAAGCAGTCTACCTCATCAATGTAAAGATGATCATCACGAGCGGTGAGGTGAGATTTTGGTCCGAACATGCCCACAACTCCATCAGAGCCTTACAAAATCTTTTCCTTCATCCTCTGAACCTCGATCCCAGCTTGCTCCAGAAATTCAAGAGCAGCTCCGTCCGGATAGCTCTGCCGGTAGACAACCTTACGGATCCTTGCGTTGATCATCATCTTGGCGCAGAGGATACAGGGCTGATGGGTACAGTAAAGAGTTGCTCCTTCGATGCTGATGCCGTGCAAAGCTGCCTGAATGATTGCGTTCTGCTCTGCGTGAACCGCCCGGCAGAGCTCGTGGCGGGTTCCAGAGGCCATGCCCTCACGGGCGCAGCCCAAAACGTCGCAGTGCGGCAGGCCGGCTGGAGCGCCGTTGTAGCCCGTGCTGAGGATCCGCTTATGCTTCACGAAGAGGGCTCCAACTTTGTTTCTAAGGCAGGTGGAGCGCTTGGCCACAACTTGGGCGATCTCCATGAAGTATTCGTCTGCTGAAGGACGCTCGATGTGTTTCATTCCAAAACCATAACGATCCTCAGATTAAAAAGCTCTCGCAGATCAGGAAAAGATTAATATTTGTTTCCCTACGCGATTAATGGCCATGTCTATTCATTGGGCCGATGTCATCGCCGAGAAGCTCGAGAAGAGCGGCCCTCACACAATTGCCACGGGAATTACCCCCTCCGGGCCCGTGCACATCGGAAACATGCGCGAGGTCATGACCGCTGAGGCTGTCTACCGCGCGCTGCTGGACAGGGGCGTCGAGGCGCGTCTGATCTACATCGCAGACACCTACGACCGCCTGCGCAGGCTCTATCCATTCTTGCCTGAGAGCTTTTGCGAGCACATCGGCAAGCCCCTATCAGAGATTCCATGTCCCAGGGGCTGCTGTGGTAGCTATGCAGAACACTTCTTAAATCCATTCCTGAAGAGCATGGAGAGGCTTGGAATCAGGCCAGAGGTCTATCGTGCGGATGTCCTCTACAAGGAAGGAAAGTATGTAGATGCCATCAAGACGGCACTGCAGCGGAGGGATGACCTAGCACGCATTCTGCTGGAGGTATCAGGTCGTGCAGTCCCTGAAAGCTGGAGCCCCTTTGATGCCATCTGCTCGGTTTGCGGCCGCACGAACACCACCAAAGTCACTGGATTCGACCTCGACGAGGAGACAGTGGACTACGAGTGTTCCTGCGGTGCCAGTGGCACTGTCTCCATGCGCGGCGGAGGAAAGCTTGTCTGGCGAGTGGACTGGCCTGCTCGCTGGCCAATCTTCAACGTCACAGTAGAACCATTTGGCAAGGATCATGCCACAGCAGGAGGCTCATATGACACCGGCAAGAGGATCAGCGAGGAGATCTATGGCTATCCTGCGCCATTCCCCATGGTCTATGAGTGGATTCACCTCAAAGGCGTCGGTGCTATGCACAGCTCCACGGGAATTGTTGTAACCATTCAGGAGATGCTGGACGTCGTTCCCCCAGAGGTCTTGCGCTACCTGATCATACGCAACAAACCCGAGAAGCACATCGAGTTCGATCCGGCGCTGCCCTTGCTCTCTCTGGTTGATGAATACGACCAGAGAAAGGGTGATGCGCGCGCAATTGAGCTCTCCAACATCAGCAAAAGCGAGCCCTTCGAGATCCCATTCCGGCACATGGTCACAGCAGTGCAGATCGCTCGCGGCGATGATGAGAGCCTCTTCAAAGCCCTTTCAAGATCAGGCTATGACACAGTATCAAGGCGCGAAGAGATCCTGGCCAGGGCGCGCAATGTGCAGACCTGGCTCGACAAGTATGCTCCAGCCTATGTGAAGTTCCAGGTGCAAGAGAGGCTTCCAGCCTCAGTGAAAAACCTCACCTCAGAGGAGAGGCGCGGCCTTGGCATCCTGGCAGAGCAGATCGACAGCAAGACCGCAGCCCAGATTCACGACCAGGTCTACGCCGTGGCCAATGAGCTTGGTTTGGATTCCAAGAAGTTCTTCCAGGCCATCTACCTGGCATTCCTCGGCGACCGACAGGGTCCCAAAGTTGGGTGGTTCCTGGCAAGCCTTGACAGGGAGTTTGTGAAGACCAGGCTGAAAGAAGCTGCAGCAGCCACCTAAATGAACTGAGAGCAATGGAGCACAAGATCTACCTCTCCGGACCGCTCTTTTCCCAAGGAGAGATTGCCTGGGCAAAGAACGTTCTGGCACTGCTAAAACGACGGCTGGACTGCGAGATAATATGGCCTCATGAGATCGCCTCAGGCTCGATGGAGAAGATCTTTCGAGCTAACCTGAATGCCCTGGATGAGTGCGATATCATGGTGGCCATTCTTGACGGATCCCAGGTGGACGATGGCACTGCCTGGGAGATCGGCTATTTCTTTTCACAAGGCAAAAAGATCCTGGGAATACGAACGGACCTGCGCCACGCAGGCGAATTTGAAAAATCCAAGGTTAACCTCATGGTGGAATGCTCTTGCATGTGCGTGGCAGCCGACCTGGATCAGCTCTGCCTGGAGCTGGAGACGCACCTGGATTGATAGCGCCGATCTTCGATGCCCCTCTGCTCCTGGTTGAGGGAGAGCAGCGGGTTCTGGTGGCAGCCGACCTTCACCTGGGCCTGGAGTATGAGATGTGGCTGGGAGGCATCTGCATTCCAAGTCAGACAGCGAAGATCTTGGACCGGCTGCTGGGGCATCTGGCCAGGATAAAACCCGATCGGCTGCTGCTTCTCGGAGACATAAAGCACAATGTGCCAAGGACGAGCTGGCAGGAGAAAAAAGAGGTCCCCAGCTTTTTGCGTAGGCTCTCCCAAGAGGTCAGGGTGGAGATCGTGCCTGGAAATCATGACAGCAACCTCGCGGACATGGCACCATCTGGTACCTGTGTGCGCTCAGCCTCGGGTTTCGTCTTGGACAAAGTGGGTTACTTTCACGGTCATACCTGGCCAGACGAAAAGGTCATGCGCGCAGGACTGCTGGTAGCAGGACACCTGCACCCTGCAATCAAGCTGAAAGATCCTCTGGGCTCCACCCAAACTCACCATGTCTGGGCGAGAGCGCCCCTTTTATCCAATGCGGTTGAAAGGCAATACGGCTTTCCACTAGAAGGTGAGATCGTAATCGTGCCTGCTTTCAATGACCTTTGCGGCTGCCTGCCCCTGAACGAGCCATCCGATGAGCTGCGCGGTCCCCTGCTCAATTTAGTAGATCTGGACAGAGCGCGCATTTATCTCCTGGACGGCACCGATGTCGGTCTGCTCCCAAAGATAACTAAAAGCTCAAAAGAAGGGCAGAGGTAAGGTTATAAACCTGATGCGAAAGCTTTCAATTGAGAGGGCGATGATGAAGTGAACGATAAAGAGAGGCTTTTGGAGCTGCTGAAGAGCAAAGCCCTGGAGATGAGAAAGGTCACCCTGTCGTCTGGCAGGACAAGCGACTATTACATGGATTGCAAGCGCGTAACGCTCAGTGCCGAGGGCGCTTTTCTGACGGCTAAGCTGATGCTGGAGATGATCGACTCGGATGTTTCAGCTGTAGGAGGACTTACCCTTGGGGCGGACCCAATTGTCTCATCTATTGCAGTTTTAAGCCATTTGCAGGGCAGAAACCTCGCCGCTCTGATCGTTAGAAAAGAGGCCAAGAAGCACGGCACCATGAGCTATGTGGAGGGACCTGCCTTAGAAAAAGGCGCAAAGGTTGCAGTGGTCGAAGACGTCGTCACAACAGGCGCATCTCTCCTAAAAGCCATTGAACGCATCGCAGCAGCTGGATACCAGCCTGTGCAGGCCTTGACGATACTGGACCGACAGGAAGGCGGAAGCGAGGCGCTAAGAGAGCGTGGATATGCGCTCCAAGCCCTATTCTCGCGAAAAGATCTGAATAAAAATATTTGATCTTGGGTGCCAGCTGCCCCTCACTGACGGAGATCGCCTGAGGTTGCAGTCCCATTAGGCGCCTTGCCACCTTCGGGAACTGCATCGCCAGGAGTCTCGGGGGCCGACACGCCACCGGGGGGCTGTTGATCGGGGGTCGATATGCCACCAGGCTGTTGATCAGGGGTCGATATGCCACCAGGAGGCTGCTGGCCGGGAGTCGATATGCCACCAGGAACTGACTGAGGTCCTGGCTGAACTCCTCCAGTAGCAGTGAAAGGTGACTCCAATCGCAGCCTGCGCCAGATTCCATTTTCATCATACGCAATTTGAGAGACTATCCAATACGTCCCGCTCTGCTCTGCTCGGATGGGATAGCTGACAGGCGCGAGCGCCCCAGGATACAGCTCTGTGGTCTGGCTGCCAGGCGCGTCGCTCACCACGCCAGAGGGGAGGCTTGGCGTGATGACTGCCATTGTAGAGTTAACCCCGTTGTAGGTGAGCAATACAGTTACCATCACGGTCTCTCCAACAGCAGCAGGAGATGGCACCTGCTGACTGGCTGTCAGCTCTGCTGCCGCCAGGCCACTGATGAACCCCGTCCCCATGAGCAGAATTATGGGCAATAATCCCAGATGCTTCATCGGCTCGTTATTCTTTAGTAGGCGAGATTTAAAGATACCTGTCATACGAGATTGATATGAGGTTGAGACCAAAATTTCCGCCTACAAAACATGTTCCCGGAAAATTCTGTGCCTGGCTCCCAAGGCCCGAAAGCAGTACTATACATAAAATACTTATCTGGTTTGGAGATATGCACCTCTGATGGACGTATCGTTCTCTGCCTGGCGGCACTCGCGAGAAGAGAGTTTGCAGCTCAAAGGAGATAATTTCTCCTTCCTTTTCGATAGGCGTTACACTAATAGGCTCAACAGGATGAGCAGGGTCTTCTTTGAGGCATACGTGGTCGCCACCAAGGAGCTGGCCGCGCAGGAGGATCGCTTTCCCAGCCTCAGTGAGATCGACGCCAAGATGGAGAGCGGGGCTGTTTACGCATTCAAAGACCGCCTGATGAAGAACACTGAGTTCTTCGAGGAGGTAAAGATCTCCGGCGTCTCCTATCTGGTCCCTCGCGCACTCAGGTTCGTGGATGTAACAGGCACCTACACTGATCTGATCTTAAACCTCGATGAGGGTGCTGTTGTGATGCCCACCCGCAGGAAGACGCCCGAGCCACCAGTTGCAGAGAGTCCGTCTCCTGAAGTTGCAGTAGTGCCTGAAACTGCAAAGCCAGAACAAGTCGCTTCAGAGCAGCCTCCAATGAAAGAGGAGCCTGCCACACCAAATGCTACTCAAGCAAGACCTGAAAATTATCCACCTCACACTCCTGAGCCCTTTGCTGAGACAGAGAGCCCGGAGATGGAGGCTGCGGCAGCAATGCCAGCTCCTGAGCCAGTACCAAAGAAAGAAGAGGCTCTCACATCTCCGAAAAGGCCTCCTGAGACGCCGGTCTCCGAGAAAAAAAAGGATTTAAGTATTCCGCCCGTGTCTATTGCACTTGCGGCTGCTGCAGTCCTCCTGGTGGCTGGCGCTGTGATGTTCTTCTCGGGCAGCATGAACCAGGGCGTTCCGATACTTGTCGAGTATTCTGCCTACCTCTCAAATTCCAGCAATGAAAGTTATCTTGGGCTGGACATCAGCAATCCGAAGGGCATGATCAACGACATGGAGATGGTTTTGCCCAAGGAGATCGACCAGAGCATCAGTGCGCGAGGAGGCACAGTGACCATCTCTCATGCAAATAATACTCTGGTGCGATTGAACTCAAGCGGCGATGCAAGCGTAAGAATATACCTGGAGGGCAACTGGACGACTGTTCCCGTTGGCCTTAATTTCGCTGCGCCCGCAGGGTTCGATACCAGCATTGTAGTTCACGGCAAAGACTACTTCGTCACACACAAAAATGATACACTGGTATTGATGTTCAACCTGACCAAGGAAGGCGTCAGCTTTGAGCAGAGCTACAGCGAGAAACGCTAGCCTAGCGGTCAGGACCAAGAGAATAGATGCCGATACGACTCTGAGAAGGGTCGTCTCCCTTGGCATTCTTGACAAGAGCCGCAAGGTTCTGGAGAAAAACGGCTTTGTGGAGATCCCAGTCAAAGAACTCCTCCCAGACTGCGAGGTCGTCCTTCAAGAAGAGCCGTCGTACTACAGAGAGACGCAAGATCTTGCAGGCGCCCTTGGCAAGGACCTGCCGCCAAATGCTCTGCGTCTCCTTCCTAGAGGCTGGTACATCCTTGGGGATATAATCGTAGTGAAGATCCATCCGGACCTGACGCCGTACGCGTCTCTGATTGGCCGGGCCCTTCTGTCAATTTATCCTCGATGCCATACGGTCCTGCGGGACTATGGCATCGAGGGTCCGCTGCGAGAGCCCAGGCGGGAGATTACTGCAGGGACGTGTGCAAGGACAGTTCACAGGGAGAACGGCGTCCTATTCAAGCTGGATGCCCAGAAGGTGATGTTTTCGGCTGGCAATCTGAAAGAACGTATGCGCATGAGCAATTTTGGAAAAGGCGAGTTTGTAGTGGATATGTTTGCCGGGATTGGCTATTTTTCACTGCAAATGGCAGTTCACTCCCGTCCTCGCAGGGTGATGGCAATTGAGCTGAACCCAGTGGCCTTTGAGTATCTATGCCAGAACATCATCCTAAATCGCGTGGAGGATATCGTAGAACCTGTTCTTGGTGATTGCGCGAAGGTGACGCCTGTGGGCGTGGCAGATAGAGTGGTGATGGGCATGGTCCAGGTAACAGACAAATATCTTCAGAAGGGCATTCAAGCACTGCGGCCTGGCGGCATATTGCACTACCATCAGACAGTTCCATCCTGGAGATTTCCCGAGGCGGCTGTGGAGGATGTGATCGGGGCTGCAAAATCACAAGGCCGAAAAGCAGAGGTCTTGCAGTGTATCCGGGTGAAGAAGTTCTCTCCTGGCGTGGTTCACGCGGTGGTTGATGCGCAGATCAAAATGGACATGTAACATTAGAGACTCTTAACCATTATGATCGTCAAATGGTTCGGACATTCCTGCTTTTTCCTGAGGGGCTCGGAGGGGCCTTCTATCCTCGTAGATCCATTTAATGAAGATGAGGTTGGCTATTTTATGCCTCGCGTAAGGCCTGACATAGTCTTGATAAGCCATGACCACAAGGACCATAACAATGTCTCAGCCGTGCTGGGCCACCCGAAGGTGATCAGAGTGTCAGGTCGGCATGTGGCCCTTGGAATTGAGTTTTTGGGCCTGACAGCATATCACGATGAAGAACGCGGGCGGCTGCGTGGCGAGAACATAGTCTTCAGCTTCAAGATGGATGGCATCCGGGTCTGTCACCTTGGAGATTTGGGGCATTCTCTGAGCCAGGCTCAAGCCGAAGCCATCGGCCCGGTAGATTTGCTTTTTCTGCCCGTTGGCGGGATATACACCATAGATGCACGTGGTGCGGACGCTGTCATGAGACAGCTAAGTCCAGTTGTGGCTGTGCCCATGCACTACAAGACCAAAAACCTGAGCTTTGAGCTGAACCCTGTAGACGATTTTCTTGTGGGCCGCAAGGTAGTGGGACCCATGGCGAATTTGAAATTGACACGAGAAGATCTCGATGAACGCAGATGGGTTGCGCTCCTCAGTTGCCCAGAAGCTGGGGTGGCAGCCGATCGATAGATTAATAACTATCTGCTGCAAGGAAAGAGACGAAGCCCGGTAGTGTAGCGGTCAATCACTGGAGGCTCTGGACCTCCCTACCTAGGTTCGAATCCTAGCCGGGCTACTTTCCCAAAATTCCGCCTCTTGCGTCAGGGCTCTATTCGGTCTCTCTTCAGCTCGTCTAAGGCTTCGCGCGTGAGCCTGATCTCAGCAACCTGTATGGCACCCATAACTGAGACCACCTTGGTCATCATATCCGAAACGCTGCGACTTAGGCCTTCATCATGACTGGACAGGACCATGGACAATGCGCAATTAAGGTTGTAAGCAGTCCAGGCAGCATAGGTGAAATGGACCATCAGGTCTTGCAGTCCGCCTTCAATCCATGGGCCTTCTGAGTCTGGCCAGATAATTCTCGATCGGATCTCCGTTGGGCCCTGAATCTCCGCCTCAAACTGCACCAAGCCTTTGAGCAATATCATCATTGTCTTTTTTGGTATCTCTTCCCTATTGAAGATTGCCATGGCGAGCAAACAGAACAAAATCTTTATATCTTATCACTATCCCTAAGTTAGTATGTGGAAGTAACTATGAGGTGAGGTCAAATGTGGGACAAGAGATATCCATCTATATTCGATATATTCGAGAGCTTTGCAAAGGGCTTTCCCTTTGAGAGAAAGGCAAAGCCTGAAGAGGACTGGTTCAGGGAGCCCTTCGAGGAGATGATCAAGAGATTTGAAGAGTCCATGCCATCTGAGTTAAAGGATTTCGTGCGAGAGGAGGTGACTCCAATGGGCGTCACTCGGAGATATGGCCCGTTCGTCTACGGTTTCAGCTACACTGCAGAGCCGGGAAAGGAGCCCGTCTTCAGGGAGTTCGGCAACATCAAGCCGTCTTATAGGGGTATAGAGCCGAGCCTTGGGCGCGAGCCAATGGTCGACATCATGGATGAGAAGGATAAGTACAAAATCTTCGTTGAGCTCCCTGGCGTTGACAAGGAAAAAGTAAAACTCGACGTGGCCGATGACAGTGTAGAGATCAAGACAGAGGACGATAAAAAGTTCTACAAGATGATCCAACTTGACTCAACTGTCGATGTGGGAAGCGCAAAAGCATCCTACAAGAACGGCGTCCTGACACTGGAACTGGACAAAAAAGAGAAGAGAAAGGGCAGAGAGGTGAAGATCGAGTAAGCAGAATATAAAATTTATCTTTTTATAAATTTTTTAACTATGTTATTTTTTAAATTTTTTATTAAAAAATATT
>JAUCQD010000240.1 GCA_030372945.1 Methanothrix sp.
AGATGTGTATAAGAGACAGACATAATGGTTTGGGATCAGTATGTTCAAGATAGTCAGGCGCAAAGAAATGGCAGGAGGCAACATCATCCTCAACGAGATCGAGGCGCCCATCATTGCCCGCAAGGCCCAACCAGGACAGTTTGTAATTTTAAAGGCAAATGAAACTGGTGAGCGCATACCGATGACGATGGTGGATTCAAACCCCGAGAAGGGGACAATAACCATTCAATTTGCAGTGGTTGGCAGATCCACAATACTTTTCAGTGAGCTTCAAGAGGGTGACTCCTATCAAAATGTTGTAGGACCTCTCGGACGCCCCACTCGATTGGAGAGGGTTGGTACGGCGATATGCATTGGCGGTGGAACTGGTGTGGCAGTTCTCTATCCAATTGCAAAGAAGCTTCAACAATTGGGAAACAGGGTTATCAGCATCATAGGAGCCCGCAGCGAGGAGCTAATAATCCTTCGCGAGGAGATGGATGCAGTATCCGATGAGCTTCAGATATGCACGGACAATGGTTCTTTTGGCCGAAATGCTCTCGTCACTGAACTCTTGGAGGAGGTCTTGAAAAAAGAGACGCCAGGAGTCGTTGTAGCCATTGGGCCTGTGCCGATGATGAGGCGCGTTTGCGATATCACAAGGCCAAATAACATCAAGACCATCGTCAGCCTCAACCCGATCATGATCGATGGGACCGGCATGTGTGGAAGCTGCCGGGTGGAAGTAGGAGGCATGGTCAAATTTGCCTGCGTTGATGGCCCTGAGTTCGATGGACATGAGGTGGACTTCGATCAGCTAATGCAGCGTCTACAGGCCTTCAGAAATGAAGAAAGACAGGCGCTGGATGCACACGGGGGCTCACAAGTGCACAGGTGCAGGATGGAGGAAGAGATAGCAGTCAAAGATTTGGGAGAAGCCAGGGCAGCTCTGGTCAGGGCGGCATGATCATCTTCAAATGAAGATCCGACCTCTCCGATTCAGGTAATCCATTATGAAATCAACGGCTTCGACGATTTCGCAGTCCTGGGGAAGACTGGCCATCAGCTTCTTCAGGTAGCCCCTCTCCTCGATGCAATAAAGGGTCACAGGAAAGTAGATGTCGAAGACCCAACTCAAGTACATCAATCTCATGTCGTTTAGGTTTTTTAAAGTCGCAATCTTCACCATCCTTCCTTCCAATATGTCCAGTATCGCTTCATGGGAATGCCCAGGGCAATTTTCAAGCCCAAAGTCCAATGCGGGATTGGGATTCTTGGATCTCGTCTCAAAGTGCTCGACAATTAATCCAAGGATGTCAAGCTTGTCTGCGTCCCGGATCATACGGGAGAAGAGAAGGCAGCGGGGGCTCACAGTCTCTGGGATTTCATATTTATTGTGCAGCCAGATCGCCCTGCGAACCAATCGTCTTTCATTCTTCGGCAGACTGCACAGGATTCCTGCGCGACTCAAGACATTCAGCCCGAGGGCTGCATGGTCTGTGGTGATCCGATCGTCGAAAGATCCATAGTCCTTGAGCTGCTCGAACCTGCCCACGTCGTGCAAGAGGGCCAACACTTCTGCCAGAGCAAGCTCCTCCTGCCCTAGGTGAAGGGATTTCGCTATTCTTGAGATGTTGTCACAGACTCTGGCGGTGTGCCTCAGCTTGAGGTCTATATTCTTCTCAAGCTTTGGTTCAAGGCTATGAAAGCTTCTGGTGTAATCGTTGAACCAGGCATGACAGGTGTATAGGTAGTCGGAATGCATATGCAGAATTGCATTATAGAAAAGCAGGCATAAGAACCCTCCCTTTGAAGGTAAGGGTTGAATGACGTACGCTTCCCGATCATCTGTTACTTTCGCGCTGCCCTCGTTAGCCATATCTTCCTAACGATAGATCGAGGAATGGCGGGGATGAAGACCGCCTGCAAGTTCAGGATACTGGCTGCTGCAGTCCCCTGAGAAGAGCTTCAGCGTCTACATCTTCCATGAGCGGGCCACAAAGGACACCCTGCCCCTCATCCTCGGCAACCGCTACGTGGGCAGGATGATCAACCATCTGCATAACCGCATGGAAGAGGTGGACGGGGCGCAAAAAGCTGCCCAGAGGCGGGAGAAGAAGCAGCTGGAGAAGGAGCTGGACGGTCTGCAGGACAGACTACAGGATCTGCAGAGGTTCGAGGCTGCCCTGCGGCGCATTCTGGAGATGAAGAATGAGTCTGGCGAGACTGTCGGCTGGACGAGGGAGGCCGACGATGGCGTGATTCTGAACCTCGCACCACTGCACGATCTGATGCCAGCATGGAAGGAGCCGGAGAAGTTCTGGCGGGCCCTGGAAGCCGGCGAGTACGACTGGTCCCACACCGCCATGCGCTACTGGCCCAAGCGTGTGCTGGAAAGATGCAAAAAGAACAAGTCCTACGCCATAGCCCACGGGCGGATGGATCTGTACGAGGCGAGATAGATATGTCTGATAGAGTTTCAGTCCCCAAAAGGATGCAGCCCATCTACGACGAGATAGTCACCCTGACCGATGCCGTCTGCTGCAAGCACCTGGATTGATGACTACGCCCAGCTGGCACGCAAAATGACTGCCGCCCTGGCTCGAAAGCGGCCCTCGCCCCTCGAGAGGGGCAGAAGAGACGTCTGGGCGGCGGCCGTCGTCTACGCCCTGGCAAGCATCAACTTCCTCTTCGACAAGTCTCAGGTTCCTCACATGCGGGCAGATGATCTGGCAGCTTTATTCAAAGTCAGCCAGAAGACAGCTGCCAACAAAGCCCGGACGGTCCTTGATGTTTTGAAGACGAGCCAGGGTGATCCGGCGTGGTGGCGGCCATCCAACATGGACAACAATCCGTTCGCCTGGTGGGTGAGCATAAACGGCCTCGTGGTCGATGCCCGCAAGCTTCCGCAAGACGTTCAAGAGCAACTTGCGAAGGATGGGATAATTCCTTTCGTCCCTCCCAGAAGAGAGGCTCAAGATGGCAGAATCGGCTAAACCATTTGGCAGGGTATCCAGCCATCTGCTTGACACAATCCGCAGGCAGCTCAATCAAAACGGCATCGTGATCTGGTACGATCCGAAAGGTGACTACAGAGGGTTCGTTGAGTCCCTGCCAGCCGAAGAGCTGCCGGGAATTCCCCTGGAGCGGTACGACGGAAGCTTCATCGCCCTTCGACACAGGATCGAGCCGCTTCTTTCGGGTGAGGAGCGGCCAAAGCTTCTCATCTACATCCCTCTTGAGCGAGCAGAACTACAATCTCGTCGAGCCGCTGCAGATAGGGATGGATAACGGTGCCAGGCGCGCACTAATTCCAATCGAGAATAAGCGGCACTTCCTTGAGGTATCCGCAGATATCGTTGAACGAGTGGATCCAGTCTTTTATAGTGATCCGCTCACTGCTGCAAGAAAAGCGCTGGGATTAAAAGGATCATGGCAGTAGCTATCTCAAGCACCTGCTGGCCCTCTGGATCGGAGATGCTAAGTCTTCATCCACGAAGGTTAGAGCCAACACGAATTGGGTTAAGCCCTCCTCCATTTTGGCCTTTTCCCGACAACCGGATAGTCTACCCTGCATTTCACATGAGCAAATTGCAGCCCATCAAAACCACGTAAAATCGCTATGCGTAGACTGATAGGAGTGCGGGGAAAGGGATTCGAACCCTTGAACTCCTGCGAGAATAGATCTTGAGTCTATCACCGTTGGCCTGGCTTGGTTATCCCCGCATCCGATCGGCGGATCAGTCGCAGATCGAGCTTTCTTCAAGCATCTTCGGGTTTAATAATGTTACCATTGTGCAGATTTGTTAGCTCTGCATCGCCCATATTGCGGGCACACGCGCATCTCACGCATCCACATGGTTCACGCAGATCCAGTGATAGTAACCGTGAATTCCTGTTCCTGTCACCTCGTCGAACTCCTCCAGCTCGCATCCGCAGATCTGGCAGATCTCCCCGTCGGGAACCTCAATCTCTGCGTCGTTGCAAAGAACCACTACCATCTCATCTGAATGGTCCGCCAAAAGCCATTAAGCTTTCGGCGTTCATGCTTTTTCATAATGCAGAAGCTTTTTTGGCTGGATCGATAAATTCATAATGCTCTTCGAATTGATAGGCATACTGCAGAGGTGTACCCAATTGAATATAATCGGTCTTGCCGATTCAGATGTTGAATCAAACCTGCGCGGTGCGGGCATAGGCATGTCCGTACAGGAGGCGCGCTCCATTGCCGAGGTGCTGGGAAGAGATCCAACCATCACCGAGCTGTTCTGCTATGATGCCATGTGGTCCGAGCACTGCTCATACAAGAGCAGCCGCGCCACTTTAAAAGAATTCATGCCCACCGACGGTCCCAACGTGGTTATGGGCCCTGTGGAGGATTCAGGAATTGTTGCAATCGATGACAAGTGGTGTGTAGTGATATCCCACGAGAGCCACAACCATCCCAGCCAGATCTTGCCCAATGAAGGTGCTGCAACTGGCATCGGAGGCATCGTCCGCGATGTCAACTGCATGGGCGCGACCGTGGTGGCCACCGCCGACCCGCTACGCTTTGGCGACCCATACGGCCCAAAGGCAAGCAAAGTTCGCTGGGTTGCCGAAGGCGTGGTGGACGGAATCTGGCAGTACGGCAATGCACTGGGCGTGCCTAACATCGGCGGAGACATCGTGTTCAACGAGAGCTTCGACGACAACTGCCTTGTGAACGTTGTATCCCTGGGCATAGTTCGCCGTGACCAGATCATCCGCTCCCGCGCGCCTCCGGCGGCAGGCGAGGGTGGCTACGATGTGATACTAATCGGCAAGCCGACGGACGCAAGCGGCCTGGGCGGGGTGACCTTCGCCTCCGAAGCCCTGCGAGAAGAGGATGAAGAGACAAACCGCGGCGCAGTGCAGATCCCAGATCCCTTCCTGAAGAATGTGCTCTTCAAGGCCAACGATGATCTCTTCAGGCTGGTTCGTGAGGAGAGCGTCGAGATCGGCTTCAAGGACTTAGGTGGCGGCGGCTTCACCTGTGCTGCATCTGAGATGGGCGCTGCAGGCGGCTTTGGCATGGAGATAAACCTGGACGACATGCACAAAGCAGGCGACTTCCCGCCCGAGGTCCTGAGCATCGCCGAGACCCAGGAGCGTTTCCTGATCATCTCTCCCGTTCACCTGCGCGAAAAGATCCTGAAGATCTACAACGAGGACTGGGACCTGCCAAATGTCTACGAGGGAGCGAGAGCGAGCGTTGTGGGAAAGATCAACAGCGGCAACAGGTTCGTTGTCAGACACAAGGGCGAGATCGTCTGCGATGTGCCAATCCAGCACCTCACCGGTGGCATAAGATACCAGCGCGAGGAGAGACCTCGCACATTCAACCTGGTCGAGCCGGAGACGCAAGAGGCTGCTGACTACAACGCCGTTCTGCTGAAGATCCTCAAGTCCCCCAACATTGCTTCCAGAGAGCATGTTTACAGATACTATGATACCGAGGTCATGGGCAATACAGTGATCCGGCCAGGTGAGGCAGATGCGGGCTTGATTGCACCTGTGCGAGGCGAGAAGTTCGGTGTGGCAATGTCCGTGGACTCCAATCCATTCTACGGCAGAATCAGCCCTTACTGGGGAGGAGCAACAGCCGTCGCTGAAGCCATGCGCAATGTTGCAGCCATAGGTGCTACGCCTTCAACCATCACCGACTGCCTGAACTATGGGAATCCGGAGAAGCCTGAGGCCTTCTGGGAGTTCAGAGAAGGCGTGAAGGGCCTGTCGGATTCCTGCAAACAGATCTGGCTGAAGGGCTATGAGAACCAGCCCGTTCCAATAGTATCCGGAAATGTGAGCTTCTACAATGAATCGCCGCAAGGCTCTGTTGACCCATCGCCCGTCATCGCATGCGTCGGCATAATCAAGGATATTGGAAAAGCTATAACTCAGGAATTAAAAGCAGCAGGAGATAGACTCTACCTCATCGGCCCAAGGTTCGACGAGCTGGGTGGCTCCGAGTACTACAGGACTATATTCAATACCACGGGAGCCAATGTTCCCATCGTCCGTTTCGACCTGGAGAGAAGAATGATCTATGCCGTCATCGACGCAATAGATGAAGGCCTTCTGGCATCGGCCCACGACATATCCAACGGCGGGCTTGCCTGCACTGCAATGGAGATGGCACTGGTGCGGCCTGCCAAATTCGGGCTCGATCTGGAATTGGACAACGCTGCAGATGCTGGCATGAGAACCGACAAACTCCTCTTCTCCGAGTCATCTGGATTTGTGCTGGAAGCCAGGCCCGGAAGAGAGGGGCGGCTGGTCGACCTCTTGAGGAGCTACGATCTTGAGCCGATGGAGATCGGAAAAGTCTCCCGGAAAAGAAGGATAGTGATGAAAAGGGCGGGTGTGACTGTGGCCGACCTGGACCTGGATGAGGCGAGGCTCGCATGGACGAGTGGCCTTGTGGAGGCGATGAGATGAAGATTGCAGTTGTGCAGTTCCCTGGAACGAACTGCGAGTACGAGACGCTTGTGGCAGTGAAGGCCGTGGGAATGGATGGCGAGATCTTTCGCTGGAATAGATCTGCAGGGGAGCTTTCCAGCTTCGACGGATACTTCATTCCAGGCGGCTTCTCTTACCAGGACCGCGTGCGAGCTGGAGCTATCGCCTCAAAAGAGCCTGTCATGCAGGCTCTGACGGAGGAAGCAGCTAAAGGCAAGCCCATCATCGGCATTTGCAATGGATTTCAGATCCTTGTAGAGGCTGGCCTCTTGCCGGGCACTGGCAAGGTCGAGATGGCCCTGGCACAAAATGTCATGGTCTCAAATGGAAAGATCGTGCGCCGAGGCTACTACTGCGACTGGATCAATTTGAGACACGAGGCGCCGCCCAGAAGATGCAGCGGCTCATTCCTCATGGAGAGAGGGAGCCTCTTCAAGATACCAATAGCCCACGGTGAGGGAAACCTTGTCACCTCCACTCCAAAGCTGATAGAGATGCTGAATGACGAGGAGCAGGTGGTCTTTCGCTATTGCGACAAAAATGGCCGCGTCATAAATGAGTTCCCAGTAAATGTGAACGGCAGCACAGAGAGCATCGCAGGCATATGCAACCCCGAAGGAAATGTGCTTGGCATGATGCCCCATCCTGAGAGGGCCTTCTTCGCCTGGCAGCTTCCTGCCTTTGATCCCAGAAAGCAGAGACCTGACGAGCCGGGCCCAGGCAGAAGCGTCTTCGAGTCTGTGAAGCGCTACATCGAGGTGAATGCATGAGCCAAAAGATCAATCTTCGAGTCTGGCTGAAGATACCAGATGCAGAAGCTGCCACTGTGAAAAATACCTTGGTCAGGAGAATGGGCTTTGGAGATGTGCTCTATGACGTATTGAAGGAACGCCTCTTTAGCATCGAGGTCGATTCCGGAGACCCGCAGGAGCTTGCCAAGGGCTTTGCCAAGGAGCTGGTGAACGAGAACAAGGAGAGCTACAAGGTTCTCATCGACGAGCTTAGGTTTGAAGATGAGTATGTTCCTGTCTTGGTCTCCCTGAAGATCGAGGACGGTGAGGCAATATCCACACAAGAGAGGCTGAGGGGCCGTCTCGGGTTCACCAGCGTTGTGAACGTCAAGAAGGCCACTATCTGGAAGCTGTACCTTCACGGAGTGGACCGGGTGGCCAGGGCGAAGGAGATCGCCGAAGGGCTGCTGATCAACCCGCATAAGGATGCTTACGAGATATTGGGCGAATAGCTTGGATCTGTGGCGCGGTCTTTTGGCTCCAGCCGTCTTCTGACTGAATCTGCATGAGCCATCAGCCCCTCCGCCTCAGCCAGGGTCGTCACCGTCTCCTCCAGGCCCAGCAGGCCATCGTCAGTGATCATCTGCACTGTGATCTTCTTGGTGAAATGGTCTACATTGAGGCCCGAGAACACCCTGGCATAACCTGAGGTGGGTAGCACGTGGTTGGTTCCGCTGGCATAGTCGCCTGCGGCCACTGGCGTGTAGCGCCCGAGAAATGCGCTGCCTGCATGGCGTATGGACCTGAATGTTCCCAGTGGATCACTTGTGACGATCTCCAAGTGCTCTGGCGCAAAGGCATTGGCAAAGTCCACAGCCTCATCCAGATCCCCTGCCACAAGAACTGCACTGTGATCCATGCTCTGCGAGACTATCTCGCTTCGGACAGCTCCCGCCGCCTGGATCGCCAGCTCCTCGGCCACTGCACTGGCCAGCAGATCGTCCGTTGCTACAAGGACAGATATGGATTTGGGATCGTGCTCTCCCTGAGCTATCATGTCCGCAGCGATAACTCCTGGGTCTGCAGTCCTGTCTGCAATGATCAGGACCTCGCTTGGGCCTGCAGGAAAATCGATCTCAACTGTTCCTCTCAGAAGCATCTTGGCAGCAGTGACAAAGACATTTCCCGGTCCCACAACCTTGTTGACGCGCTCTATGCTCTCTGTGCCAACTGCCATGGCAGCTATTGCTTGTGCGCCTCCGAGCTTATAGACCTCGTCAGCACCAGCCATGTCGGCTGCAACGAGCGTGAGAGGTGTGACGGAGCCATCAGACTTGGGGGGCGTGCATACCACAATCCTCGGAACCTCTGCAACCCTGGCGGGTATGACATTCATGAGAGCCGAGCTGGGGTAAGCTGCACGTCCGCCGGGAACATAGGCTCCCACCGAGTCCAGTGGCACGACCTTCTGGCCGACAAAGACTCCTGGCGAGAGCTCTGTCATCCAGAGATCGCGCTCCTTTTGTGCAGAATGGAAAGCGAAGATGTTGTCTGCCGCCTGGGAGAGCGACTCCATAAGACGCTCATCTGCCGCCTCGTAGGCTGCATCGATCTCTTCCTGACTCACACGCAGGTCATCCAGCTTTGCGCCTTCAAACTTCTCAGTGTATCTGAAAAGGGCTTCGTCTCCCTTTGATCCAACCTCTGCGATGATCTCGTTCACTCTCGCCAGCACATCTTGGATGCCCACATCTCTTGCAAAGAGGACCTTCATATCCTCTTCGTTCAGCTCTTCAAGCCTCTTGAACAACATCTCAAAACCTCCTTTTGACAGACCCAAATTCCAAAACAGGATCATGAAGCGGAGTTTCTGCCCCTCTGAGCCTTGTAAAGGGCGATCACCCTCTCAATTGTATCCGCTTCTTCAATGGATTTGTCGTCCCGGACTGCAACCAGCCTCGGAAAACGCAATGCATATCCCGATGAATAGTTAGGGCTCTTCTGGATCTCCTCGTAGGCCACCTCGAAGATCACAGCGGGTTTTAGCTCTAGCTCCATCCCCTTCTCGACAACTATCAATCCCTTGAACATCTCAGTGAGATCAGATAGCGCTTCGTCTGTCAGGCCCGTCGCAACCCAGCCCACATCCAGGAGCATTCCAGTCTCTGGCTCCAGACAGCCGAGCCTGTAGGAACCAAGGAGACTGGCCCTCCTGCCCTCGCCCCATTTCGCCCCTATCACTACCAGATCCAATGTCTCCATCACCGGCTTGATCTTCAGCCAGTTCTTGCCCCTCTTTCCCGGTGCGTAGACCGACGAGGGATTTTTTAGCATAAGCCCTTCGTGGCCAGCATCCAGAGCCTGACGATAGATCTCCTCAGCCACCTCGGGGCTGTTGGACAGAACCTGCTTGGCCAGCAGAGAGGGATCTGCGACCATCTCCAAGAGGGCCCTTCGGTCCTTCAGAGGTTGATCGATAACGCTCTTTCCGTCCAGATAGATCAGATCGAACAGGAAAAGGCGGAGCGGAATTTGGACTGCAAGCTTTTCCACGTTGTATTTCCTGCGAAATCTCTTCAAGATCTCCTGAAAAGCCATCGGCCTTTCATCCTGGCCTATCTCGTTAACTGCAAAGTTAACGGGAGTTGCGACCGTCGGTCGCAACATTGCCACAACTTCTCCATCTAAAATGGCGCTCTTTGCCCGAATATTGGCTTTAACTGCTGAAACGATCTCAGGCAAAGAGGCTGTCACATTCTCAAGCCTGCGGGAGAATATACGCACCTTCTGACCATCTTTGTGAATCTGGACCCGAGCACCATCATACTTCCACTCTATGGCTGCAGTGCCAAGCTCCTGCAATGCCGCTGGAATTCCCTCTCCTAGTTGTGCCAGCATCATCTTGATGGGATGGTTGAGAATGACGTTCAGCTCTGAGAGGGTCCCTCGCTTGGCGCTCACTGCCACCAGGCCCATGTCGTTGGTGAGGTTGTAGGCCCGCTCTACATCCTCTGCAGACATTCCAAATGCCTTTGAGATGGCATCCCGCACACCTCCCTCGCCTACCCCGATCCGCATGTCCTCAATGGCTAGGCGCGCGATGTACTGAGCTTCGAGCGGCGATGCCTGTGAAAAAAGGAACTGCAAGTTCTTGATCTTAGTATCATGGCTCCTTTTGCCAGAGGCATGGGCAATGGCCAGGAACCTCTGGTAGACTTCGGATATGGAAAGCTGCTCCCCGCCGATGAATGATGCAAAACCAAGAGGTTTTCGTCTCTGGACGACCCCGGCTGCCACAAGGCCGGGATCGCCCGTGGCTCGCAGCATAGAGGAGATCTGTTCAGGAGGGCAGCCACAAGCACGAGCCAGCGCCTCGTAGAGGATGGAGGGGCCCACGCCCATGACCAGATCCGATCTGGATGAGAAGACTGTGCCCATGATGAAGCCAGGAGCAACAGAAAGCTCAGATTCGTCAAGCTCCGCCAGAAAACCTGCGACCAGGTCTATCTTCTCCAGCGTGCCTGAGACGCTTTCCACATCCTTGCAGAGCTTGGCAAACTTGAGAAAGCTGGTCATGCTTTGTGATGCCCTCAGAATATTGCATCGATGAGCTTGGTCCTGTATATGCTGATGATATCCGTCAGAATGGCCGAGGCGGTCTCGATTGAGCCTGCACCAAGGCCGGTTACGGTTATGGTTCCAGACAGGTCAGTGTAGATCGCCGCAGAGTTCAGTGTTCCGGAGACGGCTATGGGGCTGCCCAGGGGAACCAGCATGGGCCTGACCGTCAGGGCCGGCACATCTCCTATGAGCTTGATGGCATAACCCCTCTTTTTGGCCAGCGCCAGAGCCTCTGGAGTGACGCCTGTTATGCCTGTCACATCCACATCGCTGTACTTGACGTCCATACCAAACAGCGAGTTTGCGAGGATAACCACTTTGCCTGCGGTGTCCACCCCCTCCACATCATAGCTAGGATCGGCCTCAGCTATCCCCAAGTCCTGAGCCTCGCTCAGGGCGTGAGTGTAAGGAATGCCCTCTTCAGCCATGCGGGTCAAGATGTAGTTGCATGTACCGTTGAAGATCCCCCGGATACCATTGATGGTGTTGCCAACCAGCGTGCGCTCGACAAGGCTGATCAGAGGCATGGTTCCGCCTACAGTGGCCTCGAACTTCAACATCACGCCGTTATCCTCAGCCAGCTTCTTGAGCTTGCCATAGGATACCACCAAAGGCCCTTTATTCGAGGTCACGACGTGCTTGCCACCGGAAAGAGCAGCCTCCATATGCCCAAGGCCCGGCTGCCCATGGACGATGTTCGTTGGAGTGACCTCGATCATCAGGTCGGAGTCGATAGCTGAAATAGCCTCTTTGCCCTTCATGCCTGATGAGGCTACATTGGCAAGAGTCCTCTCGCCCAGGATCTTCTCAGCATCGACTCCATCCTCAGCAAGGACTGTGCCAGTGTGATCTGTAACGCTTACAAGCTTGAGGTTCAGCCCCATGTCACGGAGCAACTTCTTCTTGCGGCTCAGGACATCGACAACGCCGTGCCCAACTACGCCAAAGCCCACCAGGGAAACCCTAACATCTCTCATAATGCCTCGGCCTCTATCGGCTCTATGACGAGCAACTTCTTCTCTCTGCCGACTTCGCGCAAGATGGTCAGAGCCTTTTGGATCTCATTCTTGCCCGTGGCCCGGATCTTGAGATAAGCAGATGAGGGCTCATCCACTCCGGGCATTGTCAGGGCCAGATCCATAACCTCGGCAAATCCAGTGGAGTCGATCCGGCTCACTGTATCTCCCAGGTCGCTGTCCAACACATGGCCGACCAGCACCACGGATACGGCCTCGATGAAGCGATCTTCACCCGCTCGCACCACCAAGATGCCGCTCTCCCGAAGCTTTGTCTTGACCTGTTCGATCTTTGACTGGTCCATCTCAACTACGAAGCGAACTGGAATCATGCCCCGAGGGGTCTTGTGGTCCCTGTGGTGGACCACGCTGATGATGTTGGCCTTATTCTCCTTCAAGGGCTGCAATGCCAGCAGCAACTGACCTGGTATGTCCTGCAGCTCCAAATCCATGGAAAGTCGCATAGAATTCCTCATAAATTGCTGGACGTTTCCATCCGCCTGATGGGAAATAAAACTTGTGCAGTGGGGGTTGTTCAGAAGTATTAATATCGATCCTCACCCAGGAGCAGGTGTATGCATAAAAGCCAGCATGGGAATCGGACGAAGGCGGTTTTGATCCTTTCCGGTGGCGTGGATTCGACCACTTTGCTCTACAAGCTGCTCGATGATGGCCATGAAGTTCATGCTTTGACGTTCGATTATGCCCAGAGACATAAAAAGGAGATCGATTGCGCAAGAAGAATCGCGGCTATGCTAGGTGTCCATCACATCATCGTAGACCTCAGCCCTCTGGCTGACCTGTTGGGAGACAGTGCCCTGCTCTGCAGAAAAGAGGTGCCGAGCTGCCACTACACAGAGGAGGCTGCCAGGCAGACTATCGTCCCCAACCGCAACATGATCATGCTCTCAGTGGCTGCGGGCTACGCAGAAGCGCACCAAATCCCAGAAATCTACTATGCAGCCCACAGAAATGACTGCACCATTTATCCAGACTGCCGATCCGAGTTCGTGGAGGCATTGAAGCCTGCCATCAGGCTGGCCACTTCCTGGCACCCTGTGGAGCTGCGAGCGCCTTTCGTGAATCTGACAAAAGCTGAGATCGTGAAGCTCGGCCTGCAACTGAAGGTCCCTTACGCCCTGACATGGTCCTGTTACAGAGGAGAAGAAGTGCCATGCCGCGCGTGCCCCACGTGCATCGAGAGAGAGGAGGCATTTGCTCTTTGCGGAGCGGATGATCCATTGGCATCGAGGTAAGCTCGCGAAAGCAAAGTCACAGCAAAAGGCCTTGAAAGCCACTCTCCATCGCCCTTTGCATCTCCCTTGCAACCTCTGCCTTTGCCTTCTTTCTTTGCACAGTGGACGCAAGTGCGCTCGCCGCCCTCTCAAGAGAGTACCTGTCCACATTCCATGCCAGTTCCTCGTATCCAACATCCATGAGGATTAGCCCTTCAGCCGGAGCCGTTGGAGCACCGTGGTTCAGCTCCGGCCTGAGAAGATCCGAGAACCAGTCCATGCTCTGCTCGCCCGCACCCACCCTCTCCAGAGAGCCGACGATCTTTCGAACCATATTCCAGAGAAAACCATCTGCTCGGACATCGAAAACCCAAAGCCCATTCATCTCTTGGATCTCCAGCTTTTGAACGGTCCTAACTGTATCAACCTTGGAAGATGAGAAGTTTTTGAAGTCGTGCTCGCCCAGGAGAAGTTGCGCAGACGATCGCATCGCCTCCAGATCCAGCCCCGGATGCCAGAGAAAGTAGCGATACTCCCGCCACATGGCATTCCAGCGAGCGGAAAAGCCAATTGGCGCCACAGCCCATGCCCATGTCCAGATATCTCTGGGAAGGCGCCCGTTGACGCATCTGGGCCTGGCCAGCTTTTCTTTATCCTCATCGATCCAAAAATCGATGACCTGGCCCAAGGCAGACACACCGCGATCGGTGCGCCCTGCGTAGCAGAAATCACCGTGGATGACGCCTATCTGAGACAACGCCCGTCGAACCTCGGATTCGACTGTAACACGGTCGGGTTGACGCTGGAAGCCGAAGTAATCTTCACCAAGGTAGGCGAGCTTGAGGGCGATCTTCATTCTGCACCTCTAAGCCGCAATGCCGATTTAGCTAGAGCTCCCTTGGATCTGTGATATACCCTGTGATGGCGCTAGCTCCTGCAGTGGCGGGCGACGCCAGGTAGACGAAGGACTGGGGGCTTCCTTGCCTTCCCACAAAGTTCCTGTTCGATGTGGAGAGGCAGCGCTCTCCTGCGCCGAGCAGGCCGAAGCTTCCGCCCATGCATGGACCGCAACAGGCGGACTCAACCATTGCTCCGGCCTCCATGAACCTCTCCACGAGTCCAGCACAAAGCGCCTTCATGTACTCCTCGCGGCTGGCAGGAACGACGATCATGCGCACGCCCTTTGCCACGGGCTCGCCCTTCATGAGCTCTGAGGCCAGCTTCAGATCCTCGAACCTGCCGTTCGTACATGAGCCGAGGAAGACCTGATCGATCCTTGTCTCTGGGACTTCGCTGATGGGCAGCACATTATCGACATTGTGAGGCATCGCAATCTGTGGCTCCAGATCGGACACATTCCAGTGCTTCTGCGAGACCTGTGCATCCTCATCTCCTCGCACGATCCATGCCTCGATGGCAGCCTCGTCCTTCACCCGGCTCTGTAGGTATTTTATGGTCGTCTCGTCTGGCTCGAAGATGCCGGCCTTGGCCCCCATCTCAATTGCCATGTTGGATACAGTCATCCTCTCAGGGATGCTCATCCGAACTGCCGCCTCGCCTCGGAATTCGCAGGCCATGTAGTTGGCCCCATCCGCCCCGATATCGCCGATGATCCTGAGCACCACATCCTTAGAGGTGACATTCTTCATGAGCCTCCCCTCGATCATGAGCTGCAATGTCTTTGGAACCATGAACCAGAGCTTGCCTGTGGCAAAGACCGAGGACATATCAGTCGAACCGATGCCAGTTGCAAAAGCTCCCAAGGCCCCGTATGTGCAAGTGTGCGAGTCAGTGCCTACGACAAGGGCGCCAGGCAATACATGACCTTTCTCCGGCATGACCTGATGGCATACTCCGCTGAAGATGTCGTAGTTCAAAATGCCCTGCTCCTTGGCAAAGCTACGCAAGAGGATGTGATTTTCCGCGGCCTTAAGGCTGTCCGCAGGAACCTGATGATCGAATAGCATCACTATCTTCGAGGGATCCCATACTCTGGCATCCCTGCCAGCGATCTCATAAAATCCCTTGACCGCCAGCGGGCCGGTGATGTCGTGGATCATGGCACAATCGATCTCGGCCATCACGAACTCACCAGCACGCGCCTCTTTCTTCGTAGCTCTCGAGAATATCTTCTCAGACAGGGTTTGGCCACTCATGGCATCGCCAATTTCATCCATGATAAATAAATCTTGACATTGCGATCCATCTCAAAGCCTTTAAATAAAGTCAATTGAATCAATGATGTACACAAGATCGCACCATAGCCGAAAGATGGAGTGTTCCAGATGAAGATCAAGTACTTGCTCGACGAGGAAGAGATTCCCAAAAAGTGGTACAACGTAGCCGCAGATATGCCCACACCCCTGGACCCGCCCCTCCATCCAGGAACTTTGCAGCCCCTCAATCCGAAGGACATGGAATTGATCTTTCCCAAGGCGCTCATCAAGCAGGAGATGAGCACCGATCGCTGGATAGACATCCCGGAGGAGGTCCGCGATATTTATAGGCTCTGGAGGCCAACTCCGCTCTACCGTGCAGCGGCACTTGAGAAGGCTCTCCAGACGCCTGCCAAGATCTACTATAAATATGAGGGCGTGAGCCCAGCGGGCAGCCACAAGCCCAATACCGCAGTCCCTCAGGCATACTACAACATGAATGAGGGAATCGAGAGGCTTGCAACGGAAACTGGCGCGGGACAGTGGGGGTCTGCCCTGAGCCTGGCCACCTGCCTCTTTGGTCTGAAGTGCAC
>JAUCQD010000241.1 GCA_030372945.1 Methanothrix sp.
CTGAACTGGATATTCCTGGATGGGCCAAAAGGGCTGGACATAAGGTCCTGAGGTTCGAGAGATCAGGCCAGATAGTGATCTTCTGGATAGAGAAAATGAGGTAAGGGGCGTTAGTTATATGCAAGGAATTTATCTGGACAATCAATCGGCCATGCTCTTGGATTCGAGAGTACTGGATTTTGCCAAGAAATATCTTATTGATGAGCCTGGAAATCCATCGGCTTTGCATTCGGTTGGCCTGGCAGCCAAATCCGCAGTGGAAGAGGCTAGAGCAAAAGTGGCTGAGCTGATTAACGCTGAAGACGCGCGAAATATTGTCTTCACCGGCAGCGCCACTGAAGCCAATAACCTGGCCATCAGAGGCGTTGCTATGAGAAATGCTGCAAGAGGAAAGAGCCTCCTGGCCAGCAGAATAGAGCACATCTCCGTCCTCAATGCAATGAAGGACCTGCAGAAAAATGGCTTCCAACTCCAACTCATTCCCGTGGACACCCAAGGCACCGTGGATCTGCAGGCTTTGGAGAGCATGATCAGCAGAGAGACGGCAGTTACATCAGTAATGTATGCCAATGGAGAGATAGGTACTATCGAGCCTATAAAGGAGATCAGCCGGATAGTTCACGAAAAAGGCATGCTCCTGCACGTTGATGCCGTGGCTGCTGCAGGCAGGATACCAATTGATGTGCAGAACGATGGAATAGACCTTCTGACCCTATCTAGCAACGATCTATGCGGCCCTCAGGGTGCAGGCGCTTTATATCTCGGTCCCAATGTAAAGATTCAGCCGGTCATTGTGGGTGGCGGCCAGGAACGAGGACTGCGACCGGGCACGGAGAACCTGTTCGCCATAGCTGGAATGGGCGAGGCTGCCCGGCTGGCAAGACTGGAGATGAAAGATGAGAGCCTCCGTCTGAAGGCTATTAGGGATGGTCTGATCAGAGAGATTCTCAAAATCGATGAGACTCATCTGACCGGCCATGCCATAGAACGGCTTCCCCACCATGCCAGCTTCAGGTTCAGCAGGATCGAAGGGGAGAGCATTCTGCTGACCCTGGATGCCATGTTCAATATTCAGGTATCCACCGGCTCGGCCTGCTCCTCAAGGACTCTGGAGCCAAGCCATGTTCTTTTAGCCATTGGGCTTAAGCATGAGCAGGCACATGGCTCCATGGTCATAACTCTGGGAAAGTCGAACCATCCCGATCAGATACCAGTGATTGCAGATGCAGTGAAGAAGACTGTGGAGAGGCTGAGGGCGCTTTCTCCACTTTAAAGAGGTGAAGACATTATGGCACAGATTGGCTACTCCAAGAAGGTTATGGAGCACTTTATGAACCCCAGGAATGTTGGCGTGATAGATGACGCAGACGGCTACGGCAAGGTCGGCAATCCGGTTTGCGGGGATCTCATGGAGATATTCATAAAGGTCAAGGATGAGAGAATAGATGATATAAAGTTCAGAACCTTTGGCTGCGGATCGGCCATTGCCGTCTCCAGCATGGTAACGGAGATGGCCAAAGGGAGGCCACTGGACGAGGCTATGAAGATCACTCGCAAGGACGTGGCAGACGAGCTGGATGGCCTTCCGCCTCAGAAGATGCATTGCTCTAATCTTGGAGCTGATGCTCTGCATGCTGCCATTCAGGACTACTGGGTCAAGACGGGAAAGATAAAGCCTGACGAGATTAAAAAAGAGGATGACGGAGAAGGCGAGGCCTGCCCTGCCTAATGATAAGGGCTACTATACCTCGTATCCGGTGGATGATTTGTAAAGCTCTCGAATCCGCTCCCCTGCCCCACCAGGAGCCTTCTTCTCCAGGAGATCGATAAATATCCGAGCAGATTCTGGAGAGATGCAAAGCAGACACTCCGATCCATCCAATATCTTTCCTGCTAGGTAATCGAATTCCTCCGCGGAGAGCCTCTCCAGACGTTCCTGGAAATCTTCTTCATCGGCAGCGTGATGCATTGACACCGGGGGAAGAATAGAGCGGTAATGAACGGGCTCGCTGACCTCTGGCGCGAGTTTTCTCAGTATCTCCAGGCTCCTGGCATCTAGTTTCCTCATGCGTCTATCCAAGTATGTACGAGGATAATTAAATCTTTCTTGCCAGGCTTTTGGTCTCCTTTTGCGCGGGGATATTGCCGCAATGCAAACCTTCATTCAACTCTTCCGACCGTCATTTCCAAAGAGGGCACAAAATGATTGCTACTGATCCTGCAACACGCATTGACTTCGCCTCGCTGAAATCCGGCGGCATAATCATGCAAAGGGAGGACGACTTCTTCGCCATCAGGCTCAGGATGCCTGGAGGCGTTATCCCGGCCGACAAGCTTCCCATGATAGCCGATGTTGCCCTTAGATACGGCCGGGGGGAGGTTCGACTCACCGCCAGGCAGGGCATCGAGATTCCCTGGATTCGATTTAAGGATATCGAGGCAGCCAGAAAAAGATTAGCTGAGGCTGGACTCTCATTAGGCCCATGCGGCCCGCGCTTTCGCACTGTAACCGCCTGCCCCGGCCTGCCCATTTGCAGGAAGGCTCTGGCGGACAGCCAGAGATTTGCCCGGATGATCGATAGCAGGTTCTCCGGCCAAGTGCTTCCTCACAAGTTCAAAGCCACAGTCTCCGCCTGCC
>JAUCQD010000242.1 GCA_030372945.1 Methanothrix sp.
ATCCTGACCTCAAGCTGATTTTCGCCGACTTCAGCATCGGTGCTCGTCCAGACAAACTGGTTCTGAGGCTGCCAGTCGGTAACTGGCTGGCCGTTCAAGATGAACCTGTAGGCGATAGGATCGCCCTCAGGGTCCGAGGCCTGAGCAGTCCAGGTTATGACTGATCCCGCTTCCTGGGGACTGGACTTGTCTGAGACAAGGTTTGCGATCGAAGGCTTCTGGTTGGGAGCTGTTATCGTGAATGTGCTTGTGCGGCTGTCATCGAAGCTCTCCTGGCCGGCATGCTTGCCATCTAGGATCCTGACCTCAAGCTGATTTTCGCCGACTTCAGAATCAGTGCTCGTCCAGACAAACTGGTTCTCAGGCTGCCAGTCGGTGACTGGCTGGCCGTTCAAGATGAACCTGTAGTACAGCTGATCGCCCTCAGGGTCTGACGCCTGAGCAGTCCAGGTTATGACTGATCCTGCCTCCTGGGGACTGGACTTGTCCGAGACGAGGTTTGCGATCGAAGGCTTCTGGTTGGGAGCCGTTATCGTGAATGTGCTGGTCCTGGAATCGTCACCATCTGCAGTGTGAGTATTATCCCTGACTCTCACTTCAACAGTGTGGGATCCAACATCATTTGCAGTTGTGGTCCAGGTCCAGGTGGGATTGTCCTGCCAGTCGGTCACACTCTGACCGTCAATCGAGAACAAGAACTGAAGAGGATCGTTTTCCGTATCTGTAGCCTGAGCCATCCAGGTTACAACTGATCCTGCCTCCTGTGGGCTTTGCAGGTTCGATGTGAGGGTGATCATGACAGGTGGCTGGTTTGCGGGAGAGGTCACAGCGGACGATATCTGCTGTTCTGATAATTGTAAAGCCTCCTGTCCAGGTACGTTTACTGGAGGAACGAAATTCTGCTCCTGAGAGACCCCTTGACCTGCAGCAACCTGAGTCTCGGGCTGGGTTATCTGATAGTCCTGGATCATCTGATCGTCGAAGCCATCCGCATCGGCGTGCTTGCCATCCCTAACCAATGCTGCGATCTGGTTGTATCCGACGTCCTCATTTGATGTATACCATTGCCAGATATTTTCTGGCGACCATCCGGACACCGTCCGCCATCTGCCTCCTGTCGAAGGGCCATTCAGCCGGAACATGTAGAGCAGAACATCATCATCCGAGTCCTGTGCATTAACAGTCCATTTTATGGATGTGCCCGCCTCCTGCGGCCCAGGCTTGTCGGGCGTCAAGTTTGAGATCCTCGGCGCCAGGTTAGAGCCGTCTGCTGCCAAAACTCCGGCAAACGACGACCTGTCCATCTGCCCAGGCATTTGGTTTGGCTGCGCCGAGGCGAATGACGCCAAAAGTATTCCTGAAACTAATACCGCCAAAAAGATGAGAAACAGATTCTTTTCGTGCATATCCTCACTCCTCAATTCTTTCTTATCCCACTTGCTCCTAAATGCATTTGCATAGAGATCTATGCTCTGCATTTAAGAAGCTTTTTTTCACATTGATGCCCCCATCAACAGACAGGCTTCGTCCGGATCTCATGTGAACCTTTTGTGGATCTTATGTGGATAAGGATCCACAGGCATCCAGTTCATGCAAATGGATGCTTCGCTGAGTCTTTCCCTGCAAGAACCTCTTTTGCAGTCGGCTTTCGAGCAACTGCGCGCTCGATGGCAAGCTTGGTGGCCTGATAGTTGTAATCGTAGACCTTCGTCTTATCCTTCGCGTCCCACTCTATGAATACGGACACGATTATCATGATATCGTCAGCCATCTCTTCGGGGAGCGTCCCCTCAGATACGCAGTCCATCACAGCTTTGGCCACAGCCGCCTGGGCTGGGCCGAAAATGAGGACCGCCTGGCCTGCGCGCTTGATGGTAACCTTGTTCACCATCAATGTGTACGGCTTCGCTGGCAGGTTAGGTTCAAGAACCGCCAGCAAGGGCGTATGACCAACTGCAGGTGAAGCCAGAGCATTGACGAACGCCTGCTCCACTGGCCCTCCTCTGGACCCGATCACAAGGTCGATATGCGCTATCTCTGGCCCCTCTCCTACCAACGCCTCCCCTACAAG
>JAUCQD010000243.1 GCA_030372945.1 Methanothrix sp.
ATAAACATGTGGTACACACTGTGGATAGGATGAGATAAATCTTAAATATTACTAAAAAATGAGTTGCTTTTATGAATAAACAGCTTTGTGGATGTCGCGGCAGCATTCACTTTTGGATGTGAGATCATAGCAGAATATTCGATTGAGACGATCGATCTCACCAAGAAATTCGTTATGCATAAAAGGGTAACAGACCTAATTTTGCGCCCTCTTCAGCGGGAGGAGTTTACATCCCTTGACTCGGTCAGTTTGAAAGTAAGAGAGGGAGAAGTATTCGGCATAATTGGCCCCAACGGTGCTGGCAAGACCACCTTGATCAAGATCCTTTGCACTCTGATCTCTCCGTCTTCAGGAAATGCATACGTAAACGGCTATGATGTCGTATTAGAAAGCTCAAAGGTCCGCCAATCTCTTGGCCTCGTCGCAACAGATGAGCGAAGCTTCTACTGGAGGCTCACCGGTCGACAAAATCTGGAGTTCTTCGCAACCCTTCACAATTTCTATTCTCAGAGGTCGCGAGATAGAGTAGACGAGGTTTTGGATATCGTTCGCTTAAAAGACAAAGCAGACGAGCTGTTCATGGGCTACTCAGCAGGTATGAAGCAGCGAATGGCCATTGCTCGAGGGCTGCTAAACGACCCATTGGTCCTGTTCATGGACGAGCCAACGAGGAGTCTGGACCCCGGGGCAGCTCAGAATCTGAGGGACTTTATCAAGGATTACATCGTGAAAGAGCAAGGAAAAACGATCTTCCTGTCCACGCACAACCTAGAGGAAGCAGAGCAGTTGTGTCATAGAATAGCTATATTTGATGAGGGCAAGATTAAGGCCACTGGAAGTTCGCAAGACCTAAAGAAGGGACTTGGAAATGGCGCGACGCTGCGTGATGCCTTCTCTGCCTTTACCGGCAAGCATTTTATCGAGGAGACCCTTGTGGCCGGTCCTCGTTTTGAGAAGAGGTTCGGGCGCAGAGGCGGATTTGGGATGGGGAGGAGAAGGCTTTGAGCGTCCAAATCGACCCGTCTGTCCTCAGAAAAGCGCATTCGTTCATAAAAAGAAGCTATATGCTCCAGATGAGCTACAAGCTCGAGTTCTTCTTGAGGCTTTTCTTCGCTTTCTTCAACATCCTCACCTACTACTTCGTTGCCAAGCTTGTCGGAACTGCAGGGGCACCCTATCTCAAACCATACGGTGGAGACTATTTCTCCTTCGTCCTGATCGGAGTGGCATTCTCTACTTATCTGATGGTCTCTTTAAGAGGCTTCTCTGAGAGCATACGTGACGAGCAGATGATGGGAACTTTGGAAGCCATGCTTGTAACGCCGACGGATACAACCACTGTGATAACCCTCTCAGCCCTGTGGAGCTTCATCGTGGCCTCTGTACGGGTTTTTTTCTATCTCCTGATCGGCCTTCTCTTGGGAGTGAACATGACTGGTGCTAACGTTTTTGGGGCATTTATCATTCTAATTTTGACAATATTGTGTTTCAGCAGCATAGGCATACTCTCTGCGAGCTTTATTATGATCTTCAAGAGAGGCGACCCCATAAACATGTTCTTCATGAGCACATCAGAGCTCTTTGGCGGGGTGCTCTTTCCGATCGAGGTATTCCCCTGGTGGCTGCAGATCGTATCCAGTGTCCTGCCAATGACCTATTCGCTGAACGGGATGAGGCACGCCC
>JAUCQD010000244.1 GCA_030372945.1 Methanothrix sp.
GCCCTGTACCATTGCTATTTCCTTACATAACACATTTGAGTTTCTGCCGGTCAAAAATTTGATTCTATGTCATTTTGATAAGCTTTAAATAAAATGACATAGAACTAATCTTTATGCACAAGACTGCCTCCGGCGAGAGGAGAAAGGCCCTGCGAAAGGAGGCCCTGGAGCTGGCCATGCAGTCCAGAGCGGCCATGAAGGCAGCTGGCGTCCTGCCCCAGGCCGTCCCCAAGGCAAGGGCGCTGCAGCAAGAGGCGGACCGGCTCCGGGCGGAGGCTGAGGCTCTCAAGGACCGGGCCCGGCTAGAGGACCTCTCCATCTGGACCATGGAGAAGGTCAAGAGCAGCAAAAAGGACAGCAGGACCTATTATTATTGGATGGCCACCTGGCGGGAGGGGAGCCATACCAGAAATGTGCACCTGGGAAGCTGCGCCAAGATGGATGCGGATGCAGCTCTACAGAAGGCCAAAGCCAAGAAAGCCGAGGCCCTGGGGGTCAAGTTCTAATTGTGTCCTTTCAGCCTTGCCTTTGCCTCTTTCGTGGCCCTTTCGATGTATTCCGATTTTGCCTCGGTGTAGGCCTCCCTGTCGTTGCTGTGTCTTGAGGCAAGCTTCCTTTTCAAGTCCTCATATCTCAGGGCCTCTTTCCTGTCGTTCCTCAAAAGGTCCCTGAAGAACACTCTGTCCCAGAGCCATTCCTGGTCCAAAGGTCCTATGTGTATGTGATAGGACTCACTTTCGAGCCCATTCTTTCCGTAGCCCTTGACGAACATGAGATGACGGGTCTGCTCTTTCATGTGAAGGTACTCGTTCTCTTCCATCCGCTCGATGATCACCTCATCCCTCATATCCAAGGGCTTCTCCATCAATATGTCTATCGTCGGCTTGGCAGAAAGTCCAGGAACTGCAGTGCTCCCTATATGCTCTATCCTGATTTGGCCGTACCATATCCGTTCGAGGATGCTCTTTTCTTTCAGGAAAAGCTCAGGCCATTTTAGATCGTATCTGACTAGCTTAATGGGGTACAGAATCCCGAGTTCTTCCCTGTTCATTTCAGTCTACTTCCCTGCTTCCGAATGTTCTCCAATCAAGCTAATGCACTCTGGGGTTATAGGTGTGAGCAGCGCAGGGAGCCTTTGCGGTTTTGAAAGATCCCCTCACCCCGGACCATGCTTGACAGAGAATCCTAAAGAGCTTTTGTCTTGACTGCTAAGGATCAACCCTAAAGCAGTTTCTGGGCATCTTCATGCATGCTGGCGAGCTTCTTGGTGATGGGGTGCTGCGGCCCGCTCTCCTGCTCTGTCAACATACGGGACGAACTTGATAAGTAAGAAGAAGATACTAATCTCGGTAGTTAAGAATTATTGCCTCAATCCACAGGTATTAGTGCTTTCATGTGACCACAGTGGTTTTGTAGGACAAAAGGCTTGCCGGGGTGACTGACCGGTTAAGTGCGCGGCTGCAGACCGCGAGAATTGGGTTCGACTCCCAACCCCGGCCTCATGAAGATATACAGCACCATTTCCCGAGAGAAAGAGAGATTAGAAACCATTCACAGCGGACGCATTAATCTATTCGTCTGCGGTCCCACGGTATATGACGATTCTCACATCGGCCATGCCAGGACCTATGTTGCTTTTGATGTGGTGGCCCGTTATCTTAAATACAGAGGCTACAGCGTCTTTTATCTACAGAATATCACCGATGTTGACGACAAGATCATCAACCGTGCCGCTGAGAGTGGCGTTTCGCCCCGCTATTTAGCAAGGAAATTTGAACAGAGGTATCTGGAAGATATGCAGGCTCTGGGCGTCACCAATGTAAACTACTACGCAAGGGCTACAGAGCACATTCCGGAGATCATCTCCCAGATAGAGAGGCTGATGGAAAAGGGATTTGCCTATGAAACCGATACAGGCGTCTACTTCGATGAATCACTATTCCCTGATTTTGGAAAGCTGTCTCATCAAAGCGCAGAGAAACTGAAAAAGCACAGAATCGAGCCGGATCCGACCAAAAGGAACAGCGGGGACTTTGCTCTGTGGAAGAAGAGGCAGGAAGGAGAAGGCAGCAGCGGCCACGGCAATCAAGATGACCAGTTTGATGAAGAGGTAGTCTGGGACTCGCCTTGGGGAAAGGGGAGGCCTGGCTGGCATATCGAAGATACAGCTATTACTGAAACCTATTTCGGGCCGCAGTACGATATCCATGGCGGAGCCATGGATCTCATATTCCCCCATCATGAGGCTGAAATTGCTCAAATGGAGGCGGCATCCGGGAAAAAGCCATTGGTCAAGTACTGGATGCATACTGGCTTTCTTAATGTCGGGGGAGAGAAGATGTCCAAGTCCCTGGGCAACTTCACCACCATCCGGGATATGCTAAAGGAATATGATCCACAGGCCTTCCGGCTCTTTGTTCTGCTCTCTCATTATAGCAGTGCCATAGACTTCTCACCTGATGCCCTAAAGCAGGCACATAGAAGCCTTGAGAGGCTGCAGAAGGCTGCTCGAATCATCACCGAGAGCATTGAAAATGAAGACGATGAAGACCGCGATCTTGGGACAATAGAGGATGCCGATCCGTTTGTGGCCGCTGCCAGAGCGCAGTTCCTGGAGCATATGGACAATGACTTCAATACTCCCTATGCCCTGCGCACCCTATTTGATTTGATAAGGGATATCAACCGGCGCATAAATGACGGGAAGATATCGCAAAAGGGCTTGAAAGAAGCAAGAGAGCTTCTCCTTCAGGCCGGAGAGGTTCTGGGATTGAGTTTCTTTTCTCCTGTAGTGATGGCTGGGGAGAAGGCAGAGGTCGATATTGCGACGAAGCTCGCAGAGACGCTGATCTGGACCAGACAGAGGCTGCGAGAGAAGAAGGACTGGCAGATCGCCGATGAGATCCGAAATCGGATGAAGGAGTTGGGTATTGCAGTTGAGGATTCCTAAATCCGAATTGCGGTCCGGGATATGGGCGTTCAAGATCACCCATAGATTTTCTTTGTTTTATCGTCATCCTTGCCTTGCTGTCATCGAAAAGCTTTTAATATCACCTCAGTTAACAATTGTGATCGGTGAAACAAATAAATGAGGGATCGTCTTTGCCGGCGCCAATCTTTCGCCGCATAACCTGAACCGCCTGCCTGCCTCAGCCAGGCGCGTCGCTGAATTGCTGAAATCGGAGAGCCTTCTCACACAAAAGGAGATCATAACCAAAACCTATCTTCCTGCCCGGACGGTCAGATACGCACTGAATCGGCTCAAGGAAGAAAACCTTCTCCAGGAGAGGTTCTCATTTAGGGACGCGCGGCAGAGCCTGTACAGCCTGAATTTGAGGGCTCAATATCGGAGGTGATCTCGTCCTAAGTTCAATTTTTTGACCTGTTTTTTGCATGGCGGAATATGAAATTGCACAATGGCTGATTGATGCCGATTTGATTTAGCGTATATATATAGAAATTGTTTATAAGTCTCTAAAGGGCGTAATATCACATCCTGTGCATGGCAAGCACATTGTCTCGGCTAAGTCCGGCCTCAGATCATGCTCGGCTAGAATCTTTTTTGTGGCCCTTGCCAATGAAAGTAGTCTCTCGGGAGACGGCCGCTTTACATCGATATCTCCTTTTCTTAAGGGGTGCGGCGAAATAGGCCTCAAGATGGGTATTACACCCATATCAGCGAGCTTGGCAACCCCCGCTAGAACGCATTCATCGCTCTCTCCCAGCCCCAGAATAAAGTTAGAGGAAACCCTATTTTCTCCGAAGATGAGCACTGCTTTCTCCAGGGACTTAAGAATATGCTCGAGAGATAGGCTAGGGCAGACTCTGGAGAAGATTTCGCTGTCCATAGTCTCTACATTGTATTTAATCTCAGTTGCACCGGCATGCTTCAGCTCCTCTGAGGAGGTTTCTGTAGGGTAGACGGAAACACCGATGGGCACGTCATATCTGGCTCTAAGGGCCAATACAACCGATACTGCCCTTTTTACCTCTTCTTCTGCTGAGCTCTCTACCCCGCTGGTGAGGGATATGGCTCTAAGTAGCCCTGTCCTCCAGGCTTCTTGCACAAGCTCCAGTATCTCCTCTCGATCTTTTATCTCTCCTTCGAGTCTGGGAACCGGGCAGAACTTGCAGTCATAAACGCACCTACCACTAATGGTAAGATATGCCTGCTCAGGACAATGGCTGAGGGCAGGCTCAAGGCGTCCGGAGACTATTGGTTTTCCGTCCTTGATCAGGATGACATCGCTGCAGCATTTGATCACCTTGAGAGGAGAATTCTTATTTGCCGCCAGCCTCACCCTATGGCCACCAGATTTGAAAAAGAATGATTCAATACCGGCTCCAGGACCCGCGCTGGGCCTGGTGGTTCTGAGGGCATCCTTTAAGAGCTCCTCGTTGATATCAGCACTGCCGATGCTCACCAGCAGGGCTTTGATCTCGGCATTCATCACCATAGATACGCCTTCAATTGATCTCGCAAATGTTATAGAATCACTTGAGGAAATGGCCGTCAGGCCATATGAATAATAGCAATGCGGCAAAATGCGTCAGGGAAAAAAGTTAGTAAATCAAGCCCATTGGCAGATCTCAGTTGCCTGCTGCACTAGCAGCAAGAGGGAATCGCGCAGCCCTCGCCCTGTGGCTTTGATACGCAATTGCCGATGGGGCAGCTAGCAGCGCAGGAGGATGCACCGCTCTCTCCCTGTGAGCAGGTCCCGGCGCAGCCTTGCAGGCATTCAGAGGGCCCGCAGGATATGCCGCCCGGGCAGATGCATGATCCGGTTTGTCCAAGTACCGATGCCATTCCTGCAAACAGCAGGAGAAGGGATATAACAGCTATTTTCTTCATATTGATACCACTCTCTTCATCTCTTTGAACGCCGCGCGTTCGCAACATGAGCTTATCTTTATGGCATATGACGATTTGGATTCTGGCAATATGCATTGGTGTCTATCGAGTATATTCGAACCAAATTGAAAGATGATTTAATATAATTTTATCAAATCAAGTGAAATCTTAAGCTATTCTCTCTATGCTCATTGGATCGATTCTCTCGCTCTAGTTGATTTTTCTCAAATTGGGCTATGTTTTTGCAGTTAATCGACGAATGCCTTATATAGCGGTGTTCACAATTGTGATCTCATGGTATAGGAGAGCCTATGAATCTCATAAGCCTTTTCAGAGCAATTGCAGTTCTAAGCCTCATTGTAGTCCCTGCCATATCTCAGCCCGGCATGAATGGCTGTACATGCACACAGATGGACTGCCAGGAAAGGGCTGCGGTGGATTGTTGCAGCGAATCCTCGGAGGGGTACATCTCCCAGATCTGCACCTGCACCGGGCTTGTTTCATCATATCTCTGGACGGATTACTGTGATCCATCCTATTTCAGCGTCGGCAAGAGCATATCACGTTCCTCTGGCTCTTCCGGCTCAAGAGCCTCGGAGAGCTCCGACAAATCCGCTGTATTATCCCAGGGCCATCCTATTGCAGCGGCAATAGCCTCCGCATCTAAGAATGCGGGCCCACCAGACCCGGATGTCCTGGAATATCTTCCGCCTTCGGCCAAACACGTCTTCCAAGTGCTGGCGTCCGACGGCCCTCTCACCCAGAAGGATATAATCAGCCGGACCGATCTTCCACCCAGGACAGTGAGATAT
>JAUCQD010000245.1 GCA_030372945.1 Methanothrix sp.
GGTTATGATAGCGATATTCAAAGACGAAGTTGGTGTTATACCCTAAATTGCGGAGTTAAGGTTAGTAATATTATTAGACGACGCGTCGTTGTCCTGAGATGATGCAGCAATAGTTGATGCAATCACGAAAACCAAAACGCATGTGATGTACTTAATATGCCTGTTCATGCTATCCTCCGGGCGTTGGATGGGCTGTTAGCATATCAAATTATCTCATCTGTACGGAATGAAAATAAATGACTTCCTGGAAAATTTTCCCCAGGAGTATGGGTCATTCAAATCAAACTATGTTGCAAACAAACATCATCTTGCTCAAGTCTTTCAGAGGCTTAACAGTTATGCCAACTTCAAAGTTCTTCTGCGATTCTGCATTAACACCATTAATCTGGAAGACCTCATTGGACTTGAGACCAGTTCCAATAACGAAGATGGCGTTCTCTGATGATCCAATCGGTTTAACCTGTGGCGTTGATGCCTCTGTGGATGCACTGATGTCGTTTGCCAGTACTGCTCCTGTTGCCGTGACGTTTGTAAGTGCCGTCTGGTTCAGGACTGGAGCAGTCTCGTTGAGTGCAGGAGCCGTCTCGTTCAGGACTGGAGCAGTCTCGTTGAGTGCGGGAGCGGTCTGGTTCAGGACCGGTGCAGTCTCGTTGAGTGCAGTAGCGGTCTCGTTCAAGCGCGGAGCAGTCTCGTTGAGTGCAGTAGCCGTCTCGTTCAGGACCAGAACAGTCTCGTTGAGTGCAGTAGCCGTCTCGTTCAGGACCAGAGCAGTCTCGTTGAGTGCGGTAGCCGTCTCGTTCAGGACCGGTGAAGTCTCGTTGAGTGCAGTAGCCGTCTCGTTCAGGACCAGAGCAGTCTCGTTGAGTGCAGTAGCCGTCTCGTTCAGGACTGGAGCAGTCTCGTTGAGTGCGGGAGCGGTCTGGTTCAGGACTGGAGCAGTCTCGTTGAGTGCGGGAGCGGTCTGGTTCAGGACTGGAGCAGTCTCGTTGAGTGCAGGAGCCGTCTCGTTCAGGACCTGAGCAGTCTCATTGAGTGCGGTAGCCGTCTCGTTCAGGACCGGTGAAGTCTCGTTGAGTGCGGGAGCCGTCTCGTTCAGGACCAGAGCAGTCTCGTTGAGTGCAGGAGCCGTCTCGTTTAGGACCAGAGCAGTCTCGTTGAGTGCGGTAGCGGTCTGGTTCAGGACCGGTGAAGTCTGATTCAGTGTGATGTTCAGCGTTGTGTTGTTAATGGTAGTATTATTCAAAGCAGCCGCGTTCTCTTGAGCTGGAACAGCAAGAGCAGATGCGGTCATCAAGACCAGGATGCTTGTGAAATATATAAACTGGTTATTCATATAACACCTCGGCCATTATCAGATAGCTTTCAGTTTATCAATCTTGCCCGTATTCTGAGCGCCCGTTCAAGATCCAACTGTTTTTCCGTCGTCCTCTCCCAGCTCACAGGCATCGATTGTGACGAAGTCGCCGTTGCGGCGGCGCAGCTCGCAGACGATCTTTCCGTCCACGATCCTCAATATCCTATCAGTCTTCTCAGCAAGGGTCATGTCATGCGTTACCAGAATGAATGTCTGGTTGATCTTCCGATTCAGCTCCCGAAGCAGGTTATAGATCAGATCGGAGCTCTTGGTGTCCAGGTTTCCTGTCAGCTCATCGCCGATGACGATGGAGGGCCCGTTGGCAAGAGCCCTTGCTACGGCCACGCGCTGGTTCTGGCCGCCGGAAAGCTGGCTTGGCCTGTTGTCGAGCCGCTCCGCTAATCCTACTGCCTGCAAAAGCTCCAGGGATCGCATGCGGGCCTCTGCTTTGCTCTTTTTGTTGATCAGCATTGGCATCATCACGTTCTCGAGCGCTGAAAACTCCGGAATGAGGTGATGATACTGGAAGACGAAACCCAGCTCGCGATTGCGAAGAGCTGCACGCTCCTTGGCACTGGCCCGGCTAACGTCTATGCCCTTGAGAAAGATCTGACCACTGCTTGGCGTGTCCAGCAAGCCTATCATGTTCAGTAGGGTGCTTTTACCGCTCCCGCTCGGCCCCACTATTGCCACAAATTCGCCTGCCAGGATTTTGAGGTTAATTCCATCTAGGGCGCGAACTTCCACGCCGTTATCGTAGATTTTGCTGAGGTCCTTTAGCACTATTATCTCGTCACTCACGATCTCGTCACTCACATCTCCCTAGCAGATGAATGCATTTGTACTTACCCGTTCTAATTGTTTTTTTCCATCATAAGGGGCTCAAGTTCTGTTTGCTCATCGCGAATTGATCGATCTAATATGGCGTATTGATCTCAATATCTAATGCACATAATAACAAGCAATATGATAAAAATTTCAAAAGTATTCCTAATTCAATTGAATATTTTCACATCATATCAAGCTATTCTATTAGAGC
>JAUCQD010000246.1 GCA_030372945.1 Methanothrix sp.
TTCTGATCAGCATGTCCAGGAAAGGTAATCCGTACGATAATGCGTTTGCAGAGAGCTTTATCAAGACTCTGAAGGTAGAGGAGGTATATCTGAATGAATACGAGACGTTCGAGTATGCCCTCAAGAACATTTGGCATTTTATTGAAAAGGTGTACAACAAGAAGAGGCTGCATTCTGCCCTTGACTACCGTTCTCCAGATCAGTTCGAGATGGAGGTTGCCTTAAATACCATTGCTTAACTACCTGTCTACTACAAGGGGTGCAGTCCATTACCTTTTTCTGCCATCAAGCTTTTAAGCTGATACCGGAAGCCTTGTTCCGATCAAGCTCCCATTGCAGAATGGGGCACTATTAAGACCGATATTGTTATATTCAGAAGAGATGAGAGCACAGGTCATGGACTCTTGGATGAAGGATAAGGGAAAGTACAGCAAAGAGGAGATCGAAAAGCTGGAAAAGGGATCTGGTTTTATCAAAGCTTGGACGTTGCTTTGCAATTGGATCTACAGGGTTGTATCTTGGTGAGGTAAACCCAAATTTATTCTTTCGCCCAGTTTTGCAGCTCTTTGCATTAGCAGATCGAGGACCTCATATCTGTTCCGCCCTTTGGCGAGGATGGACAGTATTGGATCTCCCGCGGTTATCTGCGATCTTGGCCGCGGAATGTCCGCGATCCAGTCCCCAAGATCTCTTAGATCTTTGCTGATCCCAAAGTCCCGATCCGCATAGATAATGGCCCTTCCCGCTGTGCAGCAGGCCCTGGGGGCCTTAGGCAGAATTCCTGCAAAAGCCTCGAGGTGAGATTGGAATATGTTTATGCCAGTTGCCATCTCCACAGTATCAAGGCTGCCCTGAAAACGAGGGTTTACTTCAACGACTACAGGCCCCGCCTCAGTGAGCAAGAAGTCCACGCCGTTGCTGCCAAGAAGGCCAAGGCCGGCGACTATCCTCTCAGCCATCTTTGCAATGCCGCAGGATGGACATTCCAAGGGCGTGATGTTTCCGACGTACCTAAAATCGCTTGCTCCTGCCCATTTAGCACCCACTAGCTGCTCATTGACGGCCACGGCTCGTGCCTCATGGCCGTTGCCTATGACCGAAACACTGGCGGGTTTTCCTGCAATAAAATCCTGAGCAACAAGACCCTCTGCCCAGTTCAGCTCGGCTGCGTTTTTCACCAACCTGCAGCCAGATCCACCAGCGCCCTTGCGAGGCTTGACCAGGATGGGATACTGAAGACCGTCTGCTGACAGTTGTGTTTTTATGAAAGGAAATCCCTGTCTTTGCAGCCACCTGGCCATCCAGAGCTTATCAGAGACCATGCTCACCTTCTTTGGAGGGTTGTTCAGCACCCTTTCGCCCTTCAACTGAGTCTCCTCAAGTCCAGGCCCAAGAACGATGGCATCAGGATGGACCAGATCTACGTAAATTGAGATCAGATCCTCAGCCCGATCGCGCGGTATTTGAGCAGTCTCAACGGCGCAGCTCTCCAGATCTAGATCGCGAAAACAATCCACAGCAAAAACCTGATGTCCGGCTCTTGCAGCGGAGCATGCGATGTGCCTGATGTTGAAGCCTATCGCCAATAATCTCATGACGTCCTCTTGCAAGATCTCAAGGACTGAGCCATTGCTCAAACCCCATAATTGGGGTAAAGCACCTGCTTTCCCTTTGGAGACGGCACTATCTTCAGGCCGCCTTCAAACTCATCTAGGAGCTCTTTGCCCGTGAAGAGCCTGTCCAAGAAGACTGCTAGCGCTGCCACTTCGGAGTGGGGCTGGTTTCCCACAGCCACATTCCAGTCCGCCAGATCGTACATCTCTGCAGGGACCTTTTCTGCACCAACGACTACAAGGATATCATCGCATCTGCGGATATCCTCGATCACACCTGGAAGATTTGACCCGTACATGGTGAGGTGCACCACCTTTCCACCTGCTTCTTTCCAGCGAATGACCTCTCTCTTCCAAGAGATATCCGCACGCACCCGGAATGATCCTCCCCATCGCTTCACCACATCGGTCAGGCTCTCCTCCACGTGAGCATCTCGACCGTTCAGGAGCATCTCCTCGGCTCCGAAGGCGCGAGCCACAAGGCCCACGTGGGTGGTTATTCTCTTGTCCCTCTCTGGCCGGTGGCCGAGGCGCAAGACCGCAACTCGCATGCAGGCTACGAGAGTCTGCCTCGTATTTAGCTCCTCTCTAAATTCCCCGTGCAAAATGTCTAAATTCCTGGTCAGCATCTCCTCTCAGCGATGAACCTGTGCGACAGATGCCGTGGCAAGGGTTACCTCGTTGTGGGAGAGAGGCCCTGTCCTAACTGCAACGGAAGTGGAAAGACCGAGTCCATCTCACTTGGCGCGGCCTCTGATAAGGAAATGAATGAGCTGATTTTGCACGGCGCGACTAAATGCAGTGTTTGTCAGGGATCTGGAAAAATTCCAGTGAAGGAGGCATGCCAGGCCTGCGGTGGCCTCGGTCGCGAATATCTGTGTGTGGTCTGTGGCGCATTGCTCTCCAGCAAGAAGGAGCTGTGCGAGCGCTGCTCCAAGAAACCACTCGTCCACGTGCTCGACATGGCATGCGACAGCAGAGATCTAGTTGTGGGCGAGATCTACCAGGGAAAGGTCTCGGGGCTTGCCAACTTCGGAGCCTTCGTGGATTTGTGCGATGGCGTCCGCGGCCTTGCCCACAATAAATACCTCAAGAGCAGGCCGGAGATGGGCGAGACCATCTTTGTCACCGTTCGCAATATCCT
>JAUCQD010000247.1 GCA_030372945.1 Methanothrix sp.
CTCTTGGACAGACCGGGCGAATCTTGCTGGATCGAATCTGAGCCACACAAGGCTGAACCTGGCCCACATTAATAACTCCAATCTCTCAGGCTGTGACTTGAGCTTCTCGGATATGACAGGAGCGATGCTTAATGGGGCCAATCTCACTGGTTCCGATTTGAGCGATGCAAGGCTGGTCGGAACCGATCTTACTCAGACCATCTTGAAAGATGCAGATCTCATTGAGACGAGCTTATTGGGAGCCAAGCTAAACTGGGCTGATCTGAAGGGATGCCGGCTTGTGAGGTCTCAGCTTGCCCGTGCAGAGCTTTTTGGAACTGACCTGAGCGGATCTGACCTGACTGGCTCGGACTTTACCAGGGCGTTCCTTCCCAGGGCGAATCTATCCGGCTCTATAGTCACAAATGCCAAGCTGAACTTTGCAGACCTTACTAATGCCGATTTATCCGGGGCTGACATCAGAGATGCTGAACTTATAAGCACTTATTTGGACGGAGCAGATGTGTCCGGGGCGGATCTGAGTGGCACTGTCATGAAGAGGCTGAGCATGGAAGGAACAGTCTTTCGCAAGGCCAAACTCAGATCTACTGTCATAGAGACGACGACCTTCGAGGGAGTGGACTTCGGTGGTGCAGACCTCCGGGATTCAAATCTACGTTTGATATCTTTGCACAAAGTCGATCTCTCAGGCTCGGACATGCGTGGTGCAAATCTGTCCGAAGTGGCATTTATAGATTCGGATCTGCGGGGCGCCAACATCGAGGGCATCAAGTACGACCTGATAACCCTGTACTTCCTTGCCAACTCGGATCTAGAGGGAGTCCGCATAAGCCCTGGTCTGCAAAAGGATCTAGAAGAGATGAGATCAGCAAAAATGTCCCTGCTCAAATGATGGATAACATGCGAACGGTCGAGGGGAGGCGATATCAGGGATGAAGGGTCGCTTCGTAGCTTTGCTACTGGCTGCGATCTGCCTGATAGGGCCATGTTGCAAAGGCCATGTCGACCATCAGGACCTATTGAATCTGACAATGAGTTATGAGGACCCGAGGATGGGTGTGCAGGAACTGGCATTCTTTCTGGCCACCCACGACTTCGATGCCAGGCCAGAAGATGGCTATGTTGCAGTCAAGATCGACAATTTGGTCTACAAGGTGACACCCAACAAAGAGAGGCCAGGATTGGCCGATATATCTGTCGTCAATTAAGGCTGCCTGGATTGCGGGGCCATTCATCCCCGCTCGAAGGAGGATTATATCGTGGCTGTCAGATATCTTGGCTGTCACTTGTGTCAATTCTGATTGGTGTTCTGAATAATTAGTATAGCATGATCAGTCCAGAATGATTCTGTTATTTGAACGTAATCGTCTATATGATCGCTGAAGTACACTCGCAATTATGAAACTTGCAATGAAATATCTGGCTGCATTTGCCTTGACTCTGATAATCCCGCTAAATACTGCATCGGCGGTCGGCGAAGACATCTCCGATTTGAAGAGACTCATAACGGCCTTTGAAGATATCAGTATTGATTCCCAAGACCTGGCCTTCTTCCTTGCCACACACAACTTCGATGCCGTTCCAGTAGATGGATATGTAAAGCTGAACCTTCTTGGCAAGATTTACAGGCTTGTTCCCAATGGCAATAAGCCAGGATTATGCGATATCGAACTGTCACAGGATATTTGATCATAAAGTCCAGATATTTCATCCAAATCTTTTCATTGCAGATCTTGCAGCTCGCGAAGCATCATTTGGATCAGAGCTTATGGTCAACGAGCCACTACAGGATGACTTTGTTGTAGTCCATCAGCTTGCTGTTTGCCTGTTTTAACACAATACAGCGCGCTGCTGCCATCGCAAGATGAGACTTGAATGCCAGAAAATGGGGTTTTCCAAGAGGTCCAATTTAATAAAAAATTATCATGTCGTTCTTGCTATCTGGATAAAATTAATATAATGGTATTCGGCATTGTAATAAAACAAATATAGAACGACCTGATTTGTAAAATAGGGACGGAGGGATATCATGGCCGAGACTAGGAATTTTGCTCTTAGAGACAAGAAAGGCAATGAGATTGGTGTTTTTACAGGAAAGCAACCGAGACAAGCGGCCTTAAAAGCAGCAAATAGGGGCCATACGGACATAAGGCTCAGAGAGAGAGGGACCAAGAAGGTGCACATATTCATCGGTGAGAGGGTTCAAGTGAAGAAGCCCAAAGGCGCGCCCGCCTGGATGCCGGATAAGATCTGGAAGCCAAAGGTAAAGAAGGTAGGCGTGGAGAAGCTGGAGGAGCTTTAACCTGTAATGTCACAAGCATTAAAGTCCACAATGTCTCCTTTAGCTTTTTTCTTTTGATTGCTGTCAATAACACCGCTATGAGGTTCATTTGATGGAGGTACTCTGGCTCACCGAAGAAGACGTGATCTCAATCTTGACTATGGGCGATTCCATCGACGCCGTAGAAAAAGCATTCAAAGATCACGGACGCGGCTTGACTCAGATGCCTCCCAAGTCCTATCTTTATTTCTCAAAATACGACGGCGACCTTCGAGCTATGCCTGCATATCTGGAGGGCCTTGAGGCAGCAGGCGTCAAGATCGTAAATGTGCATGCCAGGAATCCAGAGATAGGACTTCCCACTGTCATGGCTCTATTGGTCTTGAACTCTCCGAAGACTGGGGCTCCTGTCTCCATCATGGGCGCAACCTATCTCACCAGCATGCGAACCGGCGCTGCAGGCGCTGTTGCCGCCAAGCATCTCGCACGTCCCAAGTCCAGGGTCGTCGGCCTCATTGGGGCTGGAGTGCAGGCAAGGACGCAGCTTTTGGGGCTGTCCAAGATCTTCGAGATCGAGAGAGTGATGGTCTCCGATCGATCAATCGATAATGCCAAGTCCTTTGTGGAACACGCCAGCAAATTCTTGGATTGCGACTACCATCTCACGACAGATGCAAAAGACGCCTGTGATTGCGATATTCTGGTTACGGCCACTCCTGCACGCCGGCCTGTTGTCAAGGAGTCCTGGGTGAAGGCTGGAACGCACATCAATGCCATCGGGGCAGATGCCAAAGGCAAGCAGGAGCTTCAGTCATCATTAACCCGGAAGGCCAAGGTCGTAGTGGACGATATCGCCCAGGCTGCTCACTCTGGCGAGATAAATGTGCCAATCTCAGAGGGGGCACTCAAGCCAGATGATATATTCGCCCAGATCGGAGAGATAATTGTGGGGAAAAAGCCTGGCAGGACCGGCGAAGATGAGATCACGATCTTCGACTCCACAGGCCTTGGCATCCAGGATGTGGCAGTGGGATCTGTGGTTTACGAGAAGGCTTTGAGATCCGGCATGGGAGTGTGGCTAAAGCTTTCATGAACTCGTGAATTCTCGACTCGCCCCCCGTTTCAGCTCAGCCTTGCCCTCCTTTGCAAGTTCAAAGCCCATCTTCTTCAGCATACGAGGAGCATCTCCCCTTCCATGAAGTACAACCTCAGCGAGATCGCCTGGGTCGTCTATGTCGCAGCCTGCGCGAAATGACTCAAAGATATTTAGGCGCAGGCCAAGCAGCTTTGCCTGGGCGCAGTGTTTTGGAAAGCTCAGGCCATTGTAGCAGGTCCTGAATAGCGGGCTGCGCGTCAAGAGCATATTGGTTCCGCCGCCACGGCCAGGACACAATACCACATCTCCCTCACAGTTCAAAATGCCATCTACCACGTCTTCTGTCAAGAGCGCAAGATCTGCCATGACGATCAAGAGATCTGATGGCCAGCCATGTTTCGCATGGGCATCTATGAATGCGTTGATGGCCTCGTTAAGCACCAGGCTCGACTGCGAGATGGCAACATCCCTGCTGAGCTCTTCCTTCTTCAGCCCGGGCAGGGAGAGAACTGTGACTTCGCCATAGCTCGATACCACAGCTAAAACGTCCCTTAGCATGGCAAAGGCCAGGAGCCTGCGCTCCTCAGGCGTCAGCACAGGAGCCAGCCTGCTCTTGGCCTCGTTCTGCTTGAAAGGCACGATGATGCGAACAGGTCGCTGCACGCCTGGTGCATCGTCGGCACGCAATAAAACCTTAACTCTTCAGGTGCGGTCGAATCACATCTCTGTCCTTTGGCATGAAGACACTGCCCCCACTTCGAGGGTACTGCAATCCTCGAAAGACCACTGCAGGCGTGCCGCCTCCAGCCTCACCCATGAGCATGTTCGCGGCTGAGGCGATCTCGTCCACAATCGCTTCAAGAGTTATCTCCAGGGCCCTGCCATGCATATCGCGCTCTCCTCGCCAATCGCGCAGAGCGCCGATCCCTGCCCATCCAACTGCCACGCCTGCCACGCCAAAGCGAAATGGCCTGCCGCAGGTATCTGTTATGATGACTGCGCAATCCCTGTCAAGCCTTGAGCGTATCGCCTCTGCGCTCGCGCTGGGATCTTTTGGCAGCAGCAATATCCGTCCCTCTCCCACATTGGACTGATCTATTCCAGCATTAACGCAGATGTGGCCAAACATCGTCGCCACCAGGAGGAATGGCCTCTCGAGTAGAACCTCAGCAGATTCATCTAAAACTGCCTGAACAAACCTGGGGTCTTTCCCAATGTCCTTTGCGATCTTTTGAGCTCTGGCTCCGGGACGGTAGCCATCCAGATCCCGAGCACGGCCTTCGGACTTGGCAACAATGGTGCTTGCCAAGCAGAGCACATCACCATCATGGAGCTCGAAAAGAGACTGGACTTGGCTGGCTATGTCATCTCCCTCCTTTATGACCGGCAGGCCTTCGATGAGATAGCCCTGCAATGATGCCGAGGCGGACATTTTGGTCAGCTATGTATGAAATTACTGAAACCTCTCATCATCTGGCATCTTGCTGAGGCGGTAAAGCCTCGCCTGGACCAGAAGATCGAGCAGATAGGAATAGTTCTCAGCGACTAGCGCCACCAAATCATCGCTGATCTCTATCCAGGGAAGACCACCATAGCCCTTGGCAAAATCCATCCAGAATGACGACGGAGAGAACTCAAGCTGATACTTATGGTTCTCTGTAAATGTCAGAGTGATCTTCTCCATTAAGATGCCTTGCCCTTCCTCTCCACGACCTCGGCAAAAGCCAGAGTGCCGCTGATCTTCTTTATCTTGGCCTTTACGATCTCGCCCTTCACGGCGTTTGGCACGAAGATGAGATACTTGTCCACCTTGGCGATCCCGTCGCCCTTATTGCCCACAGACTCGATGCGCAGCTCATAGGTCTCCCCCTCCTCGATGACATCTTTTTGCACATTGGCTGTGGTTTTTCTCTTGCGCACGGGCCTGTGAGCGCCACAGGCATCGCACTTCAGCGTCAGCACTCGATCGCTCTTTATTAGATGTGTATCGGGAAGCCTGCACTCTGTGCAGACCACATACTCTTCAAAGTAGGCCTCAATCTGACGAGCAATGGCAGCCTCGCTGAACTTTCCCTGAAAGATCCCGCGCTGCCCTTCGATCTTACCAGCAGTTCCAAGCTCCTGAAGCAGATACTTCATGAGATGTTCTGGGTCTCGATTCAAGGTATCGGCTATTGCGCCAAAGTTCTCCAGGACTGTGGTCTTGCCCTCGTAAAAGACCTTTGCGGAAGGAATGATAAACCTCTCTTTGGATTCACGAGTGGTCGGCATCCTCTTCATGGCCCTATCCAGGCCAGCTAAGTAATCATCCATCCAGACTACCTGATCAGCTCTTGACCCGACTCCACAATTATCTGAATAGGAGACGGCAGCTTATGCCCTGCCCTCGTCAATGCAACCTTGGCATCGTTGAGATACTGAGGGGGAACCCCCAATGTGAAGAGCTTCTGTCCGGCGTCGAGTTGTGCTGCAGTTCCCACAGCCTTGCCAAAGGCGCGTCTCATACCACTGGAGACACGGTCTGCACCAGCGCCCGTAGCCTGCTTGTTCTCGCGTATGACGTGGTGGGGGTATACTCTGAGCTTGAGGCGGAAGTTGGTCCTGCCCAATTGCTTCAGGAGAAAACGGTTGGCTGCAACCCTGGCAGCCTCCAGAGCAGTATGCCTGATCTGACAGGGCTCTCGTATCACTAAACTGAGCTCGAGCGGGAAATCCTCCTGCAAATTTCCCATGTCGTAGTGAACTACCTTGCTTCCCGGAACGCCGCCCATATACCGTCTGCGTGTGTAGGGCCGCTCATGTCTTCTGTACATGCTTCCTGGCTTACGTGTCAAAACTATATTCCTCCGATAATCCTGAGATTGGTGCTCTATTCACCTTGTTTATAAGGTTTGGCCTGATTTCCGATCGATCAGACGCACATGGGTGTAGAGAAGGATAGCTCTCCGGCGAGGGGCTGTCTCATGAGCGATCGTACCTCACTTGGTCTGTTTGCCAAGACCCACATGAGCTTGACCAAGGCGACCTCTGGGAGCATGTCCTCGCCTTCTATTGCACCTGCGTCCAGCATGTAGCGTCCAGTATCATAAACCAGGTCGCCTATCCTTCCTCGCAGGCACTGTGAGGTTACGACGACTGGAATGTCCTCTTCAGTGGCCCTTCTGATGCCATCGATCCAATCTGAGGCCACATGGCCCAGGCCAGTGCCCTCTAGTACAAGGCCCCTGTAGCCTTTGTCGATGTAGTAGTTCAAGATCTCCGGCGAGGCCCCTGGCGTGTACTTGACAAGAGCACACTGGGGCTCCAGCCGGTCCTCGAGGACCAGCTCAGACTCTCTGCGATGACGATAGGGCAGGAATGTCTGGATCTTGCGGGATCGGTAATCCACGCGCCCCAGAGGCGGCTGGTTCATGCTCTGGAAGGCGTCTCTTCGAGATGTATGCATCTTGCGCACCCTTGTGCCACGATGAATAAGACAGTAGTCGTCGCTGGTTGTGCCGTGCATCACCACACAGACCTCGGCAATGTCGCTGATGGCAACAGTCGCAGCACAGATGGCATTCATGGCTGCATCGCTGCTTGGCCGGTCTGAGCTCCTCTGCGAGCCGACGATGACCACTGGCACAGGCGTCTTCAACATGAAAGAGATGGCTGCAGCGGTGTACATCATGGTATCTGTGCCATGGGTTATGATGATCCCTTCTGCACCCGAGCGGATCTCCTCGGCAACTGCGCGCGCAAGCGCCATCCAGTAGTCTGCGCGCATGTTCTCGCTCAATATCTGATAGATCACCCTTGCATTGTAGTTGGCGATCTCCTCCAGTTCAGGGATGGCAGCGATGATCTCGCCTGCCGAGAACTGGCTGGTGACTGCACCAGTCCTGTAATCGACCTTGCTGGCGATCGTCCCGCCAGTAGATAGGATGGACACCTGGGGAAGTCCTGCTTTTCTTCGAAGGGGCTTGTCCCAATCCAAAGGCTTCAGCTCCTGCCCTTTCTCAACGAGCGTAAGCTTGGATTTGGGAAGGTACAGGCCGATGTTATAGCCGTTGTCCAGCTTTATTACAACGTGATCCTTACGCCTGGACGGCATGAGCACGCCCTCGTAGGAACTGCCGTTCCTCTCAATGCAGACTCTATCCCCCAGATCCATTTTTGCCTCACCAGATGATTGCTTGTCTTTGGCGTCTTTTTTGCTAGACCCCTAAAAACGTTGCCCTCGGATCAAAGCAGATTAATAGATCATGAAAGGATCATGAGAGCTGGATATGATCACTTGGGGGCCCAAGAGTCAAGATACCGTAAGGTGTTCGTGATGATCTATTTTGTAACAAGCAACAAGGGAAAATTTTTGGAGGCGAACGCAATCTTTGGCGATCTGATCCAGAAGGATATAGGCTACACTGAGATTCAGGCAGACACACTGGAGGAAGTTGCAGCATTCGGGATGAGAGAGGTGGCTGAAAGGCTGCAAGGGCCAGTGATGCTCGAGGATGCTGGCCTTTTCGTCGAGGCTCTATCGGGATTTCCTGGGGTCTACTCTGCATATGTGCAAAAAACTATCGGTAACCGCGGAATCCTGCGGTCGATGGAGGGCGTGGAAAACCGAAGGGCATATTTCCGCTCTGTGGTCGCTTACATCGAGCCAGGGATGGAGCTCCAAATGTTTCGGGGCGAGGTTCATGGCAAAATAGGCACCGAGGAGCGAGGCACGAAGGGATTTGGCTATGACCCAATCTTTTATATAAACGAGATCAGCCTGGCTGAGATGGATCTCTCGGAGAAGAACGAGATATCTCATCGCGCAAGTTCCATGAAGGCGCTGAAGCGGTGGCTTGACGAGAATCGCAATTAACGCCGCCTCTCCAGGGCGCATCGTGGAAGCATTCGCTCATCGATGACCTTGATGTACTGCGCCTGCAAGGAGGAGATGTAGACCTTACGCTCTCCTACTACTACTACCAAGTCAGTTGCTTTAGGAGGGCTGACTTTTATTGAGAAGATCAAAGGGCCTTCGCAGGTGGTGGCCACGCGCAGGTCCGTCGATCTGGCGCGAATGTACTTTTGCATCTCGGGCGTGATCTCGATGGAATGGGAATTGTCTGACATCATCAGGAAGATGGACATCTTGATAGAAATAGATTTTATATCCCAAATCTGCTAGAGCATCAGATGTGAGACGCAGAAAAGACAGTCACAAGGTCAGAGATCTCGCAGTGCAACGCATGGAGCGGCTCTTCTCTTTGGCGGCCAAGGAATATGAGACTCACCCGGAGAGGAGCAACAGATATGTGCAGATAGCCTGTAAGATCAGCGCCCGCACGAGGGTCAGGATGCCCCGCCAACTGAAGAGCCTCTTCTGCACGAACTGTGGATGCTACCTATCAGCATCGGGCAGAAGAGTTAGGCTTCGCGAAGGCATCTTGGTCACAACCTGCACATCCTGTGGAAAGCAGATGAGGCGCCCTTATAGATCTTGCTAACATCTCTTGACAAACGATAGCTATGGATTACAGCAAAGCTCTGGAATTACTCCTTTCCACTCACAAAGATCATCGCGTCCGCCTATTTGCAGCACGCTCGCTTGGCAGGGCAGGCAGAGGACGCTCGTCCAAGGCTTTGATCAGGGCGCTGGACGATCCCATTCCTTCGGTGAGGCACGCAGCCATTTCAGCCCTCGGGAGAACAGGAGGCGATGAGGCCCTCGAAGCACTGCTAAAGCCTCTGAAGGCTCGTAGCTGCTCCACCCGAGGGCTTGCAGCCAGGGCCTGGCTTGAGATATCGGGCCCTCCTTCCTCCAAGGTGGAGAACCTCGAGCTTCTGATGGATCTGCTCTGCTCTGGAGACGAACATGTCAAGAGGGCAATTCTGGACATAGGCGAGATTGCTATTGATTTTTTGACAAAAAAGCTGAAAGCCGACTCTTTTCACACTCGACAGCAGGCAGCTGAGACGCTTGCATTGCACTTCCGAGATCTGCTGGACCGCTCCCCTCCGGGAGAAGACCCCTTCAGAACGAGTGGGGTATCGGCTCAGGGCATAGCGAGCCTTTATAGCTTCAGAATAATTCGCAAGGCAGGAATTGTAGATAAGGTGGAGAACTCGGGTTTCGAGGCCATCTCCAAGACTCTGTGCGGAAGAGATGGGGCTGTCCAATTGTCCTTATTTCGACAGAGTCGTCCGCAGCTCACGAAGTGCGCAAGCGAGGCTGAAAGTGAGGACGACATAGAATCCTATGATCTGGATGAACTTCTCTCAAAATATGGCGCAAAATTCTGGAGGATGATGGGAAGGACCTTGGTTGCGTCCTTTGGCCATGGCTGCGTTGCGATCAAACTCTGCCGCGATGCAGGAGATAGAAAAAATCTCCTGGCAGAGGCAAGAATGCAAAAATTTCTGCAGGGATTCGCCATATCAAGCCATCTTCCAGTGCCTCAAGGAAGCCTAATCAAGGTCGATGGCCTTACTCCTGCCCTTCGATCGACACTTGGGATCTCTGAGCTCGAACCTCATGGGATCTGCTACACTGCAAAGCGAGATTACTTCGTCTATCTTGGCGACCCCCGTCTATCCACTGAAGAGCTTCGCATGGGCATGATCACTTGCGCCCATGATCTCGCCATTCTTGCAAGATGCGGCTTGATTCACACATCTCTAATCCCTCTCAGTCATCGTAGAGGGCGTGAGAGGAGCCACGACGTGTATCGCTGGAGCAGAAAGCTTGCAGGAAGATTGGAAGATTGGCAGAAGTCCTGCCGGTATCCCAACCTCAGGCTCTCAGGAATAGCCGACCTGGAACACATCAAGGTTTATGAAAATATATCCTCCCAGGAGCTTTTTGAGCATGCAGGCCTGCATCTGCTGAGCATGAGCCTTGTTTTGGGATG
>JAUCQD010000248.1 GCA_030372945.1 Methanothrix sp.
CAAGCTCATAGGGTATGTAGGTGCTCTGGGCGTTACATATAGCCAGTAGCGTCAACATGCAAGCCAAGGCTATAGCATACTTAATTTCCATTGGTGTTTCTCCCTAATTGGTCTCTCATTAGCGCAATTGCTTTCTTTAATTCCTGTTTGGCATTCTCCACCATTTCACGCTGAACTTCCATGCGAATCGCCAAGACAACGAATACCGTGAAGGTGGTTATGAGGGCGAGTATAACCGACATCACCGTGACCAGTCCGAAGTTGCTGATGATGTTGAATGGCGAGGCTATAAGAGCTGCAAAGCCGAAGACCACCGTCATTCCAGATGCGATTAGAGCCGAGCCTATCCGGTTGGCAGTGATTCCAAGTGCCTCATAGGGATCACCAACATTTTTCAGCTCCTCATAGAAGCGTTCCATCATAAGTATGGCGTACTCCGAGCCGACACCTAGGACCAGAGCGCCCAGAGTGGCAGTGAGTGGAGTGTACTTCAGTCCGCCATAGTACATGACCAGGCCCATCCATCCGATCACCACCAGCATGGGCAACACTGGCAGAAGCGCTTTGATGAGGTCTCTGTAGATCATTAAGAGCAACACGAAGATCAGGACCAAGCCCAGAAGCGACATCTCAACTCTGCCTGATGTCAGGGCATCCATGACTGTGGTCATAAGAACCGGCTGGCCGGTTATCCTGACTGAAACTCCAGGTGGTGGGGAATTCCAGGAGAGGTCCTTTTCGTACGACTCGATCAATCGCCGCATGCCTTCCGTACCCAGATTGGTCTGGGCATCTCCTATATTCACATCGATTACTGCCAGGTTATGGCCGCTCAGGTAGGCATCCGTTACGGACGAGGGCAGGGTTGCAATTATCTCCCTTATCTTGCCTCTGTCGTCAGGTAGCTCCCCTCCATTGGTCGCTTTGATATATGTGACTATGCTCGTAGTTGACTCAGTTCGATCCTCTCGCGAACTCAGCAAATAGTTGCTGAAATCATCCATCCACTTGAGATTCTCCGGATCGGTGACATCGTCTGCCTGAACCAGGAACTTAAGTGAATCCGTTCCGCCGAAGATGGCCTTCATATGCCGCAGGTCGATCAGAGGCGACAGGTCCTGGGGAATGTAATTCTTCGTATCCGTCTCTATTGGGACCTGTGTGTCTGCATAGTTTCCGGCTAAGGCAAGGACAAGGGCAATGGCCAGAACTGCCTTCCATCTTTCGACACAGATGCTCGCAGTCTTCTGAATAAAAGAGCCGATTGACGAACCACTGTCCGAATGTCCTTTGGCATTCTCTTCTCGTGGCAATCTTTTTTCTGACAGATAAAGGATCGTCACATTGACGAAGAGGGTTGAGAGGTAGCACATGATAAGGCCGATGATGCAGACCTTTCCGAAGTCGTTGATCGATGGGACGCTGGAGCTTAAGAGCGAGACAAAGCCTGCCTCGGTAACAGTCAGAGCGACTGCCACTGGAAGAGCCACATGATTTATCGTATTGATGGCAGCTTTCAAAATAGACTCTCCTCTGCCCAGCTCTTCGTCTATCCTGTTGTGGAACTGAATGGCATAGTCTATTCCGATTCCAATCATGATGGGAAAAGCGGCAAACGAAACCATGCTCATGGGTATGTGGAAAAAGCCCATGGCCCCAAATGTCCAGATTATTCCGAGCAGGACTACAGGCAGGGGGAGGAGGGGCCATCGGACGTGTCTGAAGAACACGAGCAGGGCTACGATCATCAGCACCCCGCACAGGGCAAGGATCGAACTATTACTGCTGTTCATCATATCCACAATTGCTGCCTGGAAAGATGGGTCGCCAGTGACGGTGACTGCGTAGCCTGCAGGAAACTTTGCAAAATCAACTGCATTATTTAATTCCTGGAGGAGCTCTCTTCGTTGGGATTCGGTCAGGATGGCTGTTGTAGGCATGCTCACTATCATCCTGGAATGGCTGCGATCGGGCATGAACGCCTGCAAGGCAGTACTGGAGTCTGTCAGGATCTCGTCTATTCTCTCTTGAGAGGGGATTTTGCGCGTTCCGCTGCTCTGGTATTCAGCATCGGCCACGATGTCAGCTAGACTTTGTACGCCCACAACATGTTCAACCTGCTTCATGTGATCGGATAAGCGAAGGCTGGCAGAGAGAACCTCGGCGGATGCCACATCATCGCCCTCTATCAGAACTATATTGCCATCAGCCCCGAAGTTTTCCAGGTAAAGGTGATCGTATAGCTGATAGAGTGCAGAGTCTTTTGAAACGAAGCTCTCTGTAGTCATTCCCTGGCTCTCTACATGCTGAGCGTAGTGAACTGAGACGAGGGTCAAGAGAACAGCCATTGCTATGATTATAGCAGGATTCTTGGTGATCCACGCAGCCAATCGTTCCAAGTTGATCATGCCAGTAAAACCTTCTGTTCGGACGTTTTCGAACGAACCAAATAAACGTAAAATACTTAAATTTTGTGATCGATCTGAATATCGTGAAGGATGCAGAATTGCTGGAGCTGAAGAGGCCTATAATCGAAGCTTGCATTAAATCCTCCAAGAGAAACGGGTGGAGCGATGCAATGGGTTTTCTCAGAGGCATTCTCTTTTTGGAGAGTGAACCCATGTCCCTCGATATGCTGGCAGAGAAGACCGGCTACAGCAAAACGACAGTGCGATCCAACATGAATTATCTGGAAAACCTCGGGATGGTTGTTCGCGTTGTGATCCCGGTGGGCAAGCAACACCGCTATAAGCAGCACCGCTATGCCCTGGAGACTAATGCTGAGGCTGTCAGATCAGTCGTCCTGTCTGCCGCGAGGGATGAGATTCGTTCGATCTTACAGGCGCTAAACCAAGTGGAAAAAAATCTTCGGGACCATGGTGCAGCAGCCGAGGAGCTTTGTGAGGCTTTGAAGAAGGCAAGGCAATTTTATGAAGAGATGGATAAAGTTATGGAGCTGATGAATCTCTTCACTCTGAAGGAGCTTATCGAGATTCTTGAGAAAAATAAGAAATGAGAATAAGAAATTAGAGGCAATGCCGACAATGCGGCCCCATCGCTTCAGCGAGCTGGAGACTGCTGCATCAGCCATAACACAGGAGTCGCTTCATGCGGCCAAGGAGGCCATCGCTCTTAACTGTCGGGAGCTTCTGCGCTGGCTCGCCCTATTTGAAGGGCGGCTGGAGGTCGTCGGACTATCAGAGCTTCACAAGTTCGCACGCGCCCTCAGCCTGATGACGCTTGGCCATCTTCCCACCAGGCCCGAGACCTGTCCCTTCTGCATCCAGTACGGACGGAATCAGGAGTGCCTGGGCTGCGGCTACGCAGCAACTCACGGTCGCTGCGATGCTGAAGACTCTGCGTTCAGCCTCTTCATCGAGGCCTTTCAGGAGCTGGGACGGGAGATTTATCAAGACACAGGCGGACTGAACTGTCCTCCATCCGAGGCCAGGAAGCAGCTTCGTGCCTCCATCTGCCAGTCCATCGATGCAGCAAGCAGTATGCTAGTGGATCTGCCCTCTGCCTGTGCATTGCAGCTCATGGAGCGCAAAGCGGCATACATCGACCTCATGCTGGCCCATCTTCCTCTGATCCTTCTATCTGAAGATGTCAGGGAAAGTTGCCTGTGTGTTCGCGAGGCGCTTGGAAATTACTGGTGAGGATGGGCAGCCTCCCAAAGCCTAAATATCTGTGATTGAATTTCTAACTCAACAAGGTGTATTGAATTTGATTGAAGAATTTCAAAAGATGACTTTTGATCAGAAGGTCTCCTATCTGGTGGATAATCTGAGGCATCTGCCCGATGAACTGGCAGAGCAAGGCGTAGATATCCTTGCCAGTGCAGGAGAGACTGAGTATGCAGCTGTCCTTGCTAGAGATAAAGGACTTGTCGACAAGGCCATTTCAATCCTGGTGAACGAAGGGGACTACCTTTGGGCGGCATTGATAGCAAAGAACGACGGTCGAGCGGAAGAATCTGGCAGGCTTTACCGTGATGGCCTGCAGTACTATATCGACATGGAGATGTTCGGGCGGGCTCTCTCTGCGGCGACGGCCCTCGGGCTGCCTGCTGACCAGGTCGACGATCTCTTCAGGAGGGGCATTGAGTCGGAGAGCAGAGGCATGGACATTGCCCACAGTCGTGCCATGATCGACAGCGCCATGGAGTCCCTTGAAATCTCTTTGATTGGCAGAGAGGATGAGATATCCCGGCAGATCATGATGGCTGTAGGAGAGGAGAGGGGCAAAATGCAAGAAACGGAGAGAGCTGAAGAAGAAAAGAGAGCAAAGGTCGATGGGCAAGGTGAAAAATCCTAAAATGCCTTTGGAAGACCACTCAAAGCGCGATCCTTAACTTCTCATTCATCCCTCAGCCTGATCTCCAGCTTCATCAGGTCCTCAGCAACTATGGATCTCTCGAAGACGGATCTTGCCTCCTTCAAGAGCTGGGAGGCATCCTCCGAGTAGCGGGAGCTTATGTGGGTCAGGACAAGCTCTCGTACATTTGAGCGCTTTGCCAGTTGGGCAGCCTCGCCTGCAGTACTGTGTTTTGTCTCCCTGGCCCAATTTGCCATGTCGTCGGCCAAGGCACAGTCATGAATTAGGAGGTCCGCATTGTTGCTGGCGATCTCAACCGATCTGCAAGGACGAGTGTCTCCCGTGTAAACTATCTTTCTGCCTGGCCTCGGGGGTCCCATGACCTGATGGGGATGGACTGTTTTGCCGTCCACTTCGACACACTTGCCATGCTGCAGCTTTCCAAAAAGAGGTCCTGGCGGAACACCCAGAGCAATAGCCGCTTCGCGATTGAACCTGCCAGCTCGCAGATCCTCCTGGAGACAATATCCAAGGCTTGGCACGCTGTGCAATGTTTCGATCGCCTCCACCTGATATTGACCCATGCGAATTACATCTCCAGCCTTCAGCTCAATGGCCCGAACTTCAAAGTTGCGCGAGAAGTAGCAGACTGCCTTGAAGGCATCTATCAGGCGCACGGTATTCACTGGCCCGGCGATGATCAATGGCTCCACGCGACCCTGAAATGCCATTGTCTCCAGAAGGCCTGGGATGCCCAAGATGTGATCGGCATGCAGATGCGTCAGGAAGATGTAGTTCAAGCGCATCATCCCAGTCCTGGCGCGCATCATCTGTCTCTGGGTGCCTTCACCACAGTCGAAGAGGATCATCTCGCCCTCGCGGTTGATCAGGATGGCAGAGGGATTTCTCTCAGGAGTTGGCAGTGATCCGGCAGTTCCAAGAAAGGTCACATTGAGCATTTCGGCTCCTCGCAATTTCTCGGGGAAGAGACAACCCCACCCCATATCATCCTTTGCATGAGCTACATGTGGAAGGTTCAATCAATGAAATCGCCGTATCTAAAGATCAGCTTGGCCACACAAAAACAGCAAAGAGCCAGAAAGCATTAAGTAAATTCGACGATTAATATCAGGTTGCACGACTAAAAGATTGCACAACTAAAAGAGGGTTGATATCATCCTATCTCCATTTATTCCTGAAATTAAGGGTCCAAAGGGATTATTGCGCCAAAAAACACTTGATATTATCGGTTTACCTAGTGCAAAAAAGGAACAGGAGGTGCCTCACTTGACGTCAGATAGAAAGCTTTACGAGAGGGCAAAAAGGAGGAGGAGCATCCGGTTAGTTTGACACTTTTTGCGCCGCAGCGTTGGCTTAAGAGCTGGAGTGAAATGGTATTGGAGTGAAAGGGAATATCACAACATTTGAGACTGCCGAAAGATTGAGCGCTTTGGATTCAGGGTATTACAGGAGCGTACAAATGCCAGATAAAGAACCTCAGACAGAAAGAGCTCAGAGAAAAACGCAGGAAATTTCATGGGATGAAATTCGGAAAAAGTGGCCTGAGAAGTTCAAAGAAGAAGAGCGATTCATATTCCAGGAGATCCACCCTGGCGACCGCATATTCATCGGCACAGGTTGCGGCGAGCCACAGCACCTCGTGCAGTCTCTACTGGCTTATGTGCAGAGAAATCCAAAGGCTTTCATCGACGCAGAGCTTATAAACATAGTAACCCTGGGAGTCGCTCCCTATACCGATGAGAAGTTCAGGTATAACTTCCGGCTCAACTCCTTCTTCGTCGGAGACAATGCCAGGAATGCTGTGAACCGAGCGGCTGCCGACTACACGCCAATATTTCTCTCGGCTGTCCCTGAACTTATACGCTCTGAGAGAATTCCACTCGATGTAGCTCTCATCCAGACCACTCTTCCGGATGAGGAGGGGATCATGAACCTTGGGGTTAGCGTTGATGCCGTCAAGGCTGCTGCAGAGAAGGCCTCGTTGGTGATCGCCCAACCTAACTCATTCATGCCCCGCATTCAGGGAGACGGAAACATAAATATCGAAGACGTGGACTTCCTGGTCCCGCAGGACGAGCCCCTGCTACAGTACATCGAGGCCATTTTCGGAGGGGTCTCCCGCAAGATTGGAGGATACGTATCCAGAATAGTGGAAGATGGCTCGACCATCCAGGTGGGATACGGCAGCATGCCCAATGCCATCATCTCCAGCCTGAACGAGAAGAAGCATCTGGGCGTGCATACAGAGCTCTTGAGCGACGGGATTGCAGAGCTGATGATGAATGGAGTGGTGGACAACACCCAAAAGTCGATCCATCCCGGCAGGACGATCGCCACCTTCTGCATGGGAAGCCGCAAGACCTACCATTATCTGAACGATAATGAGATGGTGGAGTTCAAAACCATCGACTACACCAACAACCCTCTTGTAATTGCTCAAAACAAACGCATGATCGCTATCAACAGCGCCCTGGAAGTCGATTTGACGGGCCAGGCCACTGCAGAGTCTCTGGGCCACACATTCTATAGTGGCATAGGCGGCCAGGCCGATTTCATGAGGGGCGCAGTCCTTGCCAAGGGCGGAAAGACCATCCTTGCCCTACCCTCCACATCAAGAGATGGGACTGAATCGAGGATCGTTCCCTTCTTGAAAGAGGGAGCAGGGGTTACGCTCACCAGGGGCGATATTCATTATGTGGTCACAGAGTACGGCATCGCCTACCTGCATGGCAAAAGCGTCAGAGAGCGAGCAATGGACCTGATAGCCATTGCTCATCCAGAGTTCCGACCATGGCTGATCGAGGAGGCGAAGAGGCTCCATCTGATCTATGCCGATCAGGCCTTTGTTCCTGGAGAGCGCGGAGAGTATCCTGAAGCCCTTGAGACATCAAGGACTACAAAATCCGGCCTGCAGCTGCTTCTTAGGCCGGTCAAGATCAGCGACGAGCCCAAGATGAAAGACTTCTTCTACGCTCTCTCAGACGAGACCATGTACCATAGGTTCTTCTCAGTTCGAAAAGACGTTCCTCATGAGGTGCTGCAGGGCTACATAGCTGTTGACTATTCCCAGAAGATGATAATAATCGCCGTTGTGGAGAGGGATGAAAAGGAGATCATCGCAGGGCTCGGGCAGTACAGCCTGAACAGGGACATGCACACGGCCGAGATCGCCCTGGTTGTCCGGGACGAGTACCAGAACCAAGGGATAGGAGCAGAGCTTCTCTCCTACCTCACCTACCTTGCCAAGAAGCAAGGGTTGCTGGGGTTTACTGCTGACGTCCTGGTGGGAAATGATCCAGTCTTTCGGCTCTTCCAGAAGATGGGATTTTCCGTGAGCAAGAGAAACGAGTCTGGCATCTTCGAGATGAAGGCAATGTTCATGTGAGCGGGCAATGTCGAGCGGAATCATCTGGCACACGGGTCAGGTCCTCGTTTTACTAAAAAACCACCACTAGAATCGAATGAAAAGGACTTATTTTATGGCAAACACCCATTATCTCATCCGTTGGCGTTATTCAGTAATCTGCGTTATGCGACCCAAAACTGCGAGGAGCCAATAATGTTGTAGAGCACTAGCTCTACAAGCGCTAAATTCATATATTGCCAATTTACTTGTTTTAAATCAAATGTAGTTTATGAGGTAAAAAATGACGAAGATAATGGCAGGGTTGGCGGCCATGCTCGCCATGGTCATCGTTATCCCTAGCAATGGTGCGATGGACAGGCCGGCCAAGGACAATCCGGCGATACTTCTGGTAGTGTTCGGGACAAGCTACCCCGAGGCACAGGCAGCCTACGAGAATATAGAGAAAGTGTATGAGCAGGAATTTCCAGAAGCAAAGATCCAGATCGCCTTTACGTCCGACTACATCAGGCGCAAGATCCAGCAAAGAGATAACATCTCAATTGACAACCCGCTGACGGCTCTTGCCCGGCTCAACGATGAGGGATACGTCAATGTTGTGGTTCAGTCGTTGCATGTTATCCCTGGCGAAGAGTTTCATGATATGGCCAACATCGTAGAGAGCATCAGTGGCATCGAGGGAAAGTTCGGCTTCAAGAATATCGCTATCGGAGCGCCGCTCTTGATGAGCCATGGGGACTACCACAATGTCTCAGCAGCACTAGCCAGTCAGTTTGACGAGTATACCACTGGAAGGGAGAGGACGCCGCACAAGAGCCCGAGAGATGCCAATGAAACTGCTATTGTATTCATGGGACACGGGACGGAGCATCCAGCCAACAGCGCTTATTCCCAAATGGCAAACACGCTGGCTTCTGACTACAAGAACGTATTCCTGGGAACAGTAGAGGGATATCCAACATACGATGACGTGGTGGCTGAGCTTAAAGCGGCCAAGGTAAAGAATGTCAGGTTGATGCCATTCATGGTGGTGGCAGGAGATCATGCACTAAATGACCTTACAGGCAATGAGACAGCTTCCTGGAAGAGCATGCTTGAAAGAGAAGGATTTGTCGTTGATTTCAACTTGAAGGGAATGGGCGAGAACGATGGTATCGCGAAGATCTTCGTTCAGCATACTAAGGATGCATTCATGAAGTTTCAGTGAATTTGTAGAGGGTGGCTAGTTTGATGGATTTGAAGTGGAAATATTCGATCAGCCTGATTTGCATCATCATGGCTGTAGTTGCTGCAGATGCGAATATAGTCATCAATGAGATGCTCGCAAATCCGGCATCTGATTGGAACAGAAACGGTGAAGTCGGTGGAATGGATGACGAGTTCGTCGAGTTATTCAATGCTGGCCAAGATCCAATTGATTTAAGCGGATATGTGATGAAAGACACAGTGTTCAGGTCAGCTCCTGGAGAGTACACAATACCCAATGGCACAATCGTAAAGCCGGGGGGTTTCCTGACGATCTTTGTCTCCAGCAGCGGCGTATTTCAGGGAAACGATGGGGATTGCATAAAGCTGTTCGATCCCTATGGAAAGCTTGTGGATGAAAAGGAGTACAACTCCACGACTCCAGATGTATCCTTTGCCAGAATTCCCGATGGCGGTAAATGGGAAAACAGCACTACTCCCACGCCAGGTGAGGCGAACAAGTAAAAGCCGCCTGAAAGTCCCTGTTTCAATTTTTAGTGCAAAAAATCTCTTCGCTAAATTGTGTTGGTGAGATCGGGCATAAAATATCTCCTCTGTGCCTTTGTGTATCTGTGGTTGAGTTAGCACATCACATTACCCATGTAAAACTGACATCATTATGCTTCAAATCTAACCGAAACGATATCAAGCCCGTTAATGATCATTCGGCTTTGAAGAACTATCGCTTTGAATAACTATCAATAGACTATCTATCCGTCTTGGGCTAGCTATACTCGAAGCATTGGTAAAACAAGCTAGAACCGGTCAAGAACAATGCATTGAACTTTTGAAGGCTGAAAATTAGAGGTGTGAGGACGGTCTCAATTCTTGCTAGGCGGCGGCATCTGCCTGGCCGTCTCCTAATTCAGGGCGTGTGAGGAGTTCACAACCACCTTTGCATAGCTTTAAGTGATACGACGAGATTGTAGATCCTGAAGTCTCATGCCAATAGGTGTTTACGTCTGTCACTGCGGTCTGAACATTGCCGGCGTCTTGGATATGGAGGAGCTAAGGACTTTTGCTGAGAAGCTGCCGGATGTGGTCGTGGCCAGAGATTTGCAGTTTTCCTGCTCCGATATTGGCCAAGAACAGATCCAGAAGGATATCGCTGAACTCAAGCTCGATCGCGTCGTCGTCGCCGCCTGCTCGCCGCGACTGCACGAGCCCACCTTTCGCAGAGCCATCTACAAAGCCGGTCTTAACCCTTACATGCTGGAGATGGCCAACATCCGCGAGCAGTGCTCCTGGGTGCACATGGATCAGCCTGCCATGGCCACGCAGAAGGCCAAAGATCTGATACGCATGGCAGTCGCCAAGGCTGCGCTGCTCACGCCGCTGGAGCCGGAGAGCATTCCTGTCAGCAAGGACGTGCTGGCCGTCGGTGGAGGCGTGGCTGGAATTGCGGCTGCCCTAGACCTGGCCGATGCCGGACTTCATGTCTTTCTGGTCGAACGCAGGCCCACCATCGGCGGCTACATGGCTCTTCTCACTGATGTGTTTCCAACCAATGACTGCTCCATCTGCGTCCTGGGTCCAAAGATGTCTGAGGTCTTCAACCATCCCGATATTGCTCTGATCACCTACGCCGAGATTCTTGGAATCGAGGGAAGCGTCGGCAACTTCACAGTCACAGGCCACCGCAGAGCGCGCTATGTTGACGAGAAGCTCTGCAAAGGCTGCATCAACGAATGCTCAGCCGTCTGTCCAGTGGAGGTGCCAAGCGAGTATGATTTCGGCATTGGCAAGCGAAAAGCTATCTTTGTGCCATATCCCCAGGCAGTGCCTCTGGTTGCCTGTGTGGATCCAAAAGCTTGCATCGGCTGTGCCCGCTGCGTTGAAGCCTGTCCAGCCAAGGCTGTGAAGCTCGATCAAGAGGCAGAGACATTTAAGTTGAACGTTGGAGCCATCGTCGTTGCCACAGGCTGGCAGCCCTTCGACGCCTCTCGCAAAGAGGAGTTTGGCTTTGGCAGGTACAGAGACGTGGTCACCACGCTGCAGATGGAAAGGATGCTCAATGCCTCCGGGCCCACAAAAGGCGATGTAGTGCGGCCAAGCACTGGCCAGATCGCCAGGTCCGTAGCCTTCTTGCAGTGCGGGGGCTCGCGCGACGCTACCGTGGGAAACATCTATTGCTCTCGCATCTGCTGCATGGCATCCCTGAAGAATGCGCAACTGATCAAGGAAAAATATCCTGACACTGATGTTACCATCTACTACATAGACATCAGGGCTGCTGGCGAAAGTTATGAAGAATTCTATGTTCGGGCCCAAAAGCTCGGCGTCAACTTCGTGCGCGCCCGCGTCTCCCGGATAGATCAGTTGGATGGAGACATTTACCTGATCTTCGAGGATACGCAAAGCGGCGAGGTGAAGCGCGTCAGGTACGATTTGGCTGTTCTCTCAATCGGCCTTGAGCCCGATCAGAATGCAGATGTGCTTGGCAACCTCCTGGGGCTGTCCCGCAGGCCAGACAAATTCTTCGAGATAGCCCATCCCAAGATGAGGCCTGTGGAAGCGCACATAGACGGTGTCTTCATTGCAGGCTGCGCCTCCGGCCCAAAGGAGATTCCGATATCCATCGCCCAGGGGAGCGCTGCTGCGGCCAAAGCTGTCAGGCTTCTGCATAGTGGCGAGCTGGAGCTTGAGCCTACCTCTGCCTGGGTGGACCCGGATCTTTGCGTCAGGTGCAAGCTTTGCATGGACGTCTGCCCCCAGAAGGCAATATCAGTGAAGAGCCCTGCTTACGTAGATGAGGCAGCATGCAAGGGCTGCGGCTCGTGCACGGCTGCATGCCCGGCCGACGCCATCAAGATGCGTCTATTCTCAGACGAGCAGATCATGGCCCAGGTCAGGGCGGCAACGGAGGAGAAAAGAGAGTTCCCGCTGATTGTGGCATTCCTCTGCAACTGGTGCAGCTATGGCGCAGCCGACCTTGCAGGAACCTCCCGAATCCAGTATCCGACAAACGCCCGCAACATCCGTGTGATGTGCTCTGCGAGGGTCGACCCAAGCTTTGTGCTGGAGGCATTGCGTCGCGGAGCTGACGGAGTGCTGATAGCAGGCTGCCGTTTGGGCGAGTGTCACTATCGCGATGGCAATTACCAGGCGCTGCAGAGGGTTAACGTGCTGAAGGAGGTTTTGGGAAAGATCGGCCTTGACCCAGGAAGGGTGAAGATCGTCTGGTGCGCAGCAAGCGAGGGCGAGATCTACGCCAAAGAACTCAGGGAGTTCATAGGCGAGCTGAAGGCCATGGGCCCCATCGGATCAGAGCTGAAAGGAAGTAAAAAAACCTAAGGGAGGCTTTTGCACCGTGATGGAGATCGAGAAGGAGATGGAAGTTGAGGGCTCCCATATCATCGCCAAGCAGAGAACCAAGACGACAGAAAAGGTTTTGGATTACGATTACAAGAAGTGCGCCGGTTGCTCCATATGCATTGCAATCTGCCCCAAGAAGGCATTGCAGGAAGGGCCATTGCAGGAGATCGCCAAGGGCCTTGATGCCCCGCCAGTGCTGATCGACCTGGATGCTTGCGTCTTTTGTGGCATGTGCGCCAACTTCTGCCCTCTGAAGGCGTTCAAGATGACTGTCGAAGAGAAACCCGAGATGCCAGCAATCGAGGAGACGGCTGCAAAGGCAGCCTCTGCATAGAGATGGACAAGATCAAGGATTTCAGGGCCCAAGAGCAGTATCCAAAGCTCGTGGCTGAGGCTGTCCCCAACCAGAAGTGCCTGCCATGCATTCTCTGCGAGCCGACTTGTCCCACGGGTGCAATAAAAGTCACATTCAGCAAGACCCGCGAGGATTTCGGGCCACTGCGTGCAGGCATAAAAGGAAAGATCCAGATCGATCGGGAGAAATGCAACCTCTGTGGCCGCTGTGCAAGATTTTGCAAGGCATTCCTTCTGGTGGACAAGGGCGAGAAGGAAAAAGATCCCCGGAATCTCGTGCCCTATGAGCAGTTGCTCGTGGACGAGGAGCTGTGCGACTACTGCGGCCTTTGCGTGCAGCTCTGCCCCGAGGACGCAATCCTGGTGGAGGGCGAGCCTCTGTCAGAGGAGCTGAAGTTCGAGGGCAAGATTGAGATCGACAAGGAGCTGTGTATAGGCTGCGGCAGGTGCGCCCAAGTCTGTCCATACGAGGCCATGGATGTGAAGAAGCCCTTTGAGGGTGAGATCAGGCTCATAGAGAAGAACCTGGTGCGCTGCGATCCATTGGGCTGCCAGGCATGCTTCAACGTCTGTCCTGCCAAGTGCTGGTACGTGGACGAGCGGGGAAAAGCGGCGCCCGTAAAGGATCAATGCATCCTGTGCGGGGCCTGCGAGCTGGCCTGTCCAGTATCTGCAATAGATGTGCAAAGGTCCGGCGTCCATCACACCGAGGTCAAGGATACTCCCTGGGCCGAGGAATGGAAGGAAGCGATATCGGCCATAAAGACGGGCGAGCGAAAGATTCCAGATGTGAGCAAGACCGTATATCCACCTGCAATCGAGAGGGGGCCGCTGCCCGCACCCGAGAAGATCGAGATCGATCCAGAGCTTTTGAAGATGGTTGATGAAGCGCTGAGCCCTCTGGAGACTGTGCTCAAGAAGCCGAAGGTAAGGCAGATCCTCGAGCACGAGCTGCCAGTTCAGGCAGCAGAGAAGATCGTGCAGCGACTGCATAAGGACAAGCCCGGGAGAGATGCTGTGGCCATGGAGGCAAAATAAGATGTCTTTTGATCTTGATGAAGGCTTCAGGCAGACTGTCCTGCAGCTGGCCGGAAGCGAGGTGCAAACCTGCATTCAGTGCGGCACATGTTCTGCAAGCTGTCCCACTGCTCATCTCATGAATCCAAGCATTCGCAAGCTTATCAAGCTCTGTTTGGAGGGCAAAAAAGATGAGGCCCTGATGAACGATACCATCTGGCTTTGCACCTCATGCCTCCTTTGCACTGTGCGCTGCCCGCGAGGCATCCGTCCCAAAGCGGTTGTGTCGGCCTGCAAATATCTGGCAGAAAGAGAGGGCATCAAGACCAAGGACGCTGCCTACGAGCAGATCTTTTCCAAGCAGATCCGGGAGTATGGCAGGATCTCCGAACTTCCCCTGACAGGCGAGTTCCTGCTGGCCTATCCCCAGGGCATGGTGCAGTCAATGGAGATGGGCCTGGAGCTGGTGCCGAAAGGAAAATTGGGCCTTGGGGTTGAGAGGATCCAAGGGCGGGAAGAAGTGAAAAGGATCATGGAGGAGCTTGGTAAATGAAGCTGGCATACTATCCTGGTTGCGTTTCCAAATCGACAGGAAAAGAGATGGACTCTTCTACCAGGGCGGTCTGCTCTGCACTTGGAATTGCGTTGGAGGAGCTCGAGGACTGGAACTGCTGCGGAGCGACGCATGTGTCCAATGAGCTTGTAGCAGTTGGCCTGGCTGCTCGCAACATGGCACAAACTGACATTGCCATCATGACTCCCTGCTCCATCTGCTATAGCAACCTGCGATCGGCTGTCCAGCGTCTGGAAGAGCCGGAGACAAGGGCCAGGGTGAACGCAGTCCTGACCAAAAAGTATGCAGGCGCCGAGATCAGGCACGCCCTTGATGTCATATTGGAGATCCTTGCGAAGGGCGACGATATGATATCAATACCCCTCAAGGACCTGAAGGTCGCACCCTACTACGGCTGCCTCCTGACGCGACCGCGGGGGGTGGACAGCCCAGAGTTCCCTATGCTCCTGGAAAGGCTGATCAAAACCCTTCATGCCGAGCCTCTGGATTTCCGTCTCAAGACCTTTTGCTGCGGCGGGCCGATATTCATGCCCCAGGAGAAGGCTGCAGAGGATACTGCCTTCATGATTTTGTCGGAGGCAAAGCGTGCAGGTGCGGAGGTTATAGTGACTGTGTGCCCGCTATGCCACTTCATGCTGGACGCAAAGCAAAGGTCGCTGGAGCAAAAAAGGAGCGAGAAGATAGGAATTCCGGTGCTCTACGTGACGCAGCTCGTAGGCATCGCCCTGGGCCTGGGGCCGGAGGAGCTTGGCCTGAACATGAATTCTGTGTCCCCTCTGCCGTTGGTGGAGAAGGTGTACGAAAGGATGGTGG
>JAUCQD010000249.1 GCA_030372945.1 Methanothrix sp.
TCGCGAGCTGCAAGGCTTTATTATAGGTCTCGCCAAGCCTCCATATTCCTTTGTTCTCCTGCCTTATGTACTTGATTCTCTTATCTTTGTACAGAGATATTACATCCTGGGTTCCGTCGCTAGAACCGTCATCGATGATGATCTGCTCCCAGTATGGATAGCTCTGGGCAAGGACGCTGTCGATGCACTCAGCTATGTACCTCTCGTGGTTGTACGTAGGCGTGATGATCGAGACTGATGGTCCATCCTTCATCTTTTACCTCTTCTCCTCTCCTTTTACCCTTAAAATTCTGTAAAATATAGCTTTATCATCTTCATCGAAGATCCTGAAGATATAAGCCACTGCAAAGTAAAATGCTGCTCCCAAGGGCACAAGCAAAAATATGCTCAGGAATCTGAGAGCAAACACAAAGCAGCCCATGAGCAGGCTTGCAAGGATTATTTTCGAAATCAGAGTAAAAGTCTGAGCAGGTTCCCAGTATCTGTCTTTCAATGTCACCAGGGCGAAGAGCGCGAGAACTGTGAATTCTGTGATGACAGTGGTCACACTTGCTCCTGCATAGCTGTAAGCGGGAATTGCCACGAGGTTCAATACAACGTTCTCCATTGCGCAGAGTGCAGTTATCCTCAGCAGGGCCATCTGGCCATTCGATGACCTCAACAGGCTGCTAAAAGAGCTACTGAGAAATATGCATACCGACGACCAGACAAGTATCCTCAATGCGATGGCAGCCTGCGAATACTCTTCTCCAAATATCAATAAAATAATCTCATCAGACAGAATGGTCGTTCCAACGCCTATCGGAAATCCAATCATCGCAAGATACTTGAAAGACCTCTGCTGGGTGAATCTCAGCATATCCTTGGAGTTGACATAAAGCTTGGACATTGCAGGGATGATGGCCATGCTCAGCACCCCAGGGACCACAAGCAAGACTATCATCAGCCTGTAGGCTGCGTTGTACAATCCAACGACCTCGTAGCTTTTCATGTAGGAGAGCATCACTGAATCCGTCCAATAGTATATTGTGATGAAGAAGCCAGTAAGGCCGAAGGGAAGTGCCTCCCTCAGAACAGTCCTCCAGAAGCTCAGATCTATCTGTGGTTTGGGCTTGAAGAAATCGCGTACAAGGACGGCGGCGCTGTAAACAAATGTTGTTAAATTGGCGAAGAGGTAGACAAAGGCAAAGTTTACAACGTCAAAACCGCTCGATATGGCGAAGAGGGCAGCGCAGAGCAATGCAATGCTGTTGATTGAGTTGCCGATTGAGACGAACTGCATGCGTTCATAGGCCTGGAATATGGAGTTTATGAGGCCTGTGAATGCCGCCACTCCCACGGATAGCGCAATAATGAAAACGACCTTTATGCTTGTGCTCGAATAGCCCATCAGGGTTACTGTGGCGACGAGGAGCGCAAGGGTGATTACAACCAATATCAGCTTGATCAGGGCGATATTTACAAGATACAAATTGACCTCTCCCTTGTCTCTTGCAATATCTCTCACTGTCAGCTGCGTGAGGCCAAGATCTGTGAAGATCCCAAAGATTCCAGTGAAGGCAAGGGCTGTGGATATTATCCCGTATCCTTCGGCACCAAGATACCTGGCGACGTACATGGTATAAAAAAACGAGAGGGCCAAAATGAAGGCATTGGATAAAAACAGAGCAAAAGTGTTCTTGGCGATTCTCTCAACGGGTCTCACGAGTCTATCCTCACTTATGAGGCGGATAGAACCAGTCCCATTGTCTTCCACAGCGTGGATCGTCCGTCCTGCCGTTTATCAGCCTCGGGATTATCGCTGGATCGTCCCAAGGTCGCCTAACTTCATCGGGGCTTGAATAATCATAAAGCCTGTTGACGAAATAGACCAAGATGGCAGGCTCATTCCCGACAACCCGAAAGCCATGCCAGTAATGCCCCGGAATCCGGACGATCTGCAGATTTTCGCCAGCAGATACGATCTCATCCAGCTCTCCTGTCACATCGTCATAGGCGCAGATCTTCAGAGCGCCTCTAACCACCAGGAAATGATCGACCTGCCCCTTCTCATGCATGTGCCAGGCCCGCACCATCCCAGGATAGCTCACTGACATATTGGCCTGAACTATCTCATCCTGGATCACTTCCTTCCAGTCAGTTCTCATGACCTCTGTGAAAAATCCGCGTTCATCAGCAAATCGCTTCAGTGGCTTAATCACAATTCCTGGCAGCATCATCCAACCTCTGTCTCTGGCATCTCATCTACCAGATGCTTTATGGCTTCTTTGATTGCAAGCGGCTTGCACGCCAGCCTTCCCGTGGCTTTGGATGTGTCAAGGGATGAATCTTTTGGCCTTCTGGCGGGCCATTTCATATCCTCCATCCTCGATCTTCGAAGGAGGTCCCTGTCGAGATCAAAGGCCCTTGCCAGCTCTATGGCAAATTCATACCGGGATAGCCTTGTGGCGCCAGCCAGATTATACACCCCGCAAAGCCTGCGGTCAGCCGCCTCAAGGACCATTCCCGCAAGATTTGTGTTCAGTGTCGGGGTGATGAATTGGTCGGTGACCACGCGAACCTCCTTGCCAGACCTGAGGCTGTTTATCAACCATAGGGCGAAATTGACCTTGCCGCTTGCGGGACGGCTGCCATAAATCACACAAGTGCGAGCGATGCAGCCGCGACAGAACTGCTCGCCAAGGAGCTTGCTGTAGCCATGATAGCTCACGGGGTTTGTGCTGTCGTCTTCGCGATACGTGCCGGCAAGGCCGTCGAAGACGTAATCCGTGGATATGTAGACCAAAAAAGATCCGGCCTTCTCCGCGGCCATAGCTGTGGCTCGCGTGCCCTCGACGTTCATCTTATAGGCCAGCTCCCTCTCGCGCTCGCACCTGTCCACATCTGTCAGAGCTGCGCTATGCACTATGACATCAGGCCTCATTCTGTCCACAAGATCCAATATGCCTGCAGGGTCCAATAGGTCGAACTTGACGCCCTTCCCAAATTCTGGCTCATTGTGGGCATATCCGCTGAATACCTCGTGGCCCCTGGCCAGAGCGATCTGTGCGAGCTTGCTGCCCATGAGCCCGCTTCCTCCTGTTATGAACAATCTCATAGATTCACCAGTTCAGCTTCCAGGGAGTGGGATGCAGGACCTTCTCATCCATGAGCGGCCTCCACCATCCTTCGTTCTGCAAATACCAGTCAACTGTCTTTTGAATCCCTTCGGCAAAGCTCCTCTGAGGGCGCCAGCCCAATTGCTCTCTGATCTTCGAGGAGTCAAGGCTGTACCTGACATCATGCCCTGGCCGATCGTCAACAAACTCTATCAGGTCCTCTCCTTTTCCAAGCATTTCAAGAATGGTCTTTGCGACCTGCAGGTTCGTCTTCTCCTCTCCTGCCGAGATGTTGTAGATCTCGCCCTCGCGACCACTCGTCAGCACCTGCTCTACTGCCCTGCAGTGATCTATCACATAGATCCAGTCCCTCACATTCTGCCCCGTTCCATAGATTGGGATCTTCAGATTGGCCTTCGCCCTCAAGATGGTCTTGGGTATCAGCTTTTCAGGGAATTGATAAGGTCCGTAGTTGTTGGTACATCTGGTGATCATGGCATGCAGGCCATAGGTTCGAGCATAGGCCAGGACATAGACGTCTCCTGCTGCTTTGCTTGCGGAATATGGCGATGATGGTCGCAGAGTGCTCTCCTCTGAGAAAGAACCATCCAGAATATCTCCGTAGACCTCGTCGGTGGAGATCTGCACGAATCTGGCATCTGGGTTGTGATTTCTCAAAGCCTCCAGAATGTTGAATACACCCAAGACGTTGCTGTGCAGGAAGGAGTCCGGCCTTGAGATCGACCTGTCCACATGGGTCTCTGCAGCAAAGCTCACTGTAGCATCCACGTCTCTGATCTGTTCGTTTATGAAAGCGGGGTCTGCTATGTCGCCTTGCAGGAAGGAGTATCTCTCATCTTTGTTCAGATCAGCGAGGCTGTTTTCATTGGATCCATACCTGAGGGCGTCCACATTCACTATCCTGCAGCTCTCATGCGCCTGCAGCATGAACCTTATGAAGTTGCTCCCTATGAACCCAAGGCCACCAGTCACAAGGATCTTCATCGAGTCCTCCTGGATGCTGGGGTTGCATAAGCCTCGGCCATCGGGCTCATGAGGCACACGCCCCAATCTTGATTGCAAAAACGACAGATCATATCATCACCTACATATGTTTGTGCTTAGAGAGGCCAAATTCGAGCTTAAGATGCCAATGCTCTTAATCTTTGCCGCAAATGTTGTTTTGAAACACTGCTCATCAGCGTTTCAATGCCCTCAAGAGGTCTTGCAGGCTCAGCGCATTGAGCAGATCCTTCTTCTCCAGCCAGCCACGCCTTGCTACATTTACGCCGAACTTCATGACCTTGAGCTGCTCTGGTTCGTGAGCATCTGAGTTTATGCTCATCTTTACTCCCATGTCCTTCGCCATCCTGGCATACACGTCGTTCAGATCTAGCCTAGTAGGATAAGCATTGATCTCCATCGCAGTCCCAGTCCTTGCTGCCGCATCAAGCACGGCCTTCATGTCAACCTCATAAGGCTCACGCTGATTGATTATCCTGCCGGTGGGGTGTCCGATGATGTCTACGAACTCGTTTTCTATGGCAGAGATCAGCCTGCCAGTGATCTCTCTCTCCTTCTGTTGCTGACCCATGTGCACTGAGGCCACTACTATATCGCATCTCGCCAAAAGGTCGTTGGGATAGTCCAGTTTGCCATCAGCCTTGATGTCCACCTCTGTGCCCACGAGAACTGTTAGGCCCTCTAGCACCTCATTGACAGCCGCTATGGCTTCGATCTTCTCTTCAAGCTTCTCTGGCGCCAGGCCTCCTGCAATGCCAACTGAGGGCGAATGGTCGCAAAGAGCCAGATACTCATATCCGAGAGCCTGAGCGGCTCTGGCCATCTCGATGATTGATGCCCTGCCGTCAGACCAGTCGCTGTGCACATGCAGGTCCCCGCGAATATCCATTAGCGAAACAAGCTCAGGCAGCCTGCCCTGCCTTGCAGCCTCGATCTCGCCCCTGTCCTCCCTCATCTCCGGAGGAATGTACTGTAGCCCTAGGTGAGCATAAACATCCTCCTCCCGGTCGAAGAAAAGGCCCTGACCATCGGAGAGGCGCTTGAGCGAGTACTCGCTCAGGGAATAGCCGCGATCCAGAGCCAACTGGCGCAGCAGTACGTTGTGCTCTTTTGAGCCGGTAAAATACTGAAGCACTGTGCCATAGGATCTATGCTCCACGATTCGCAGATCAACCTGAATCGTCTCCTTCACGATAACACTGGCTTTGGTGGGACCCCTGCTGAGCACCTCCTCTACCATTGGCATGCGCACAAACGCGGCCACTACCTCCTCTGGCCTTGTGGCAGTGGCCAGGATATCTATGTCGCCTACAGTCTCCTTGCCGCGACGGTAACTGCCAGCTGCAGTGATATGCTCCAGCCCTTCCATCTTTTGCAGATACGCCAGTACCTCGGATACCACTGGCTCAGCAGTGCTGTAGAGGATTCGTGTGCTCCGCTTCCTGTACCTCTCGATGGATTTGAGTATGTTCTTCTCACTCTTAGCCCCCATCCTGGGCAAACGCCGGATGCGGTGCTCCCTCGCAGCCTTCTCCAGCTCATCCAGGTTTGTGATGTTCAGCTTCTCGTGGAGCATAAAGATGGTCTTGGGGCCAAGGCCCGAGATCTTTAAAAGCTCTGCCAGGCCTGCAGGCGTCTTCTTTAAGAGATCCTGGTGAGCTTGGATCTGACCTGTGCGAAGATACTCCTCGACCTTCTCTGAGATGGCCTTCCCCACGCCTGGAAGGGACTGCAAGCGCCCTTCTTTGCAGAGTTGTTCGATGTCCTCCTTCAAGGATTCAATAGCGCGAGCTGCCTTGCTGTAAGCTATTATCTTGAAGCGGTTCTCGGCATGCAGCTCCAGGAGCTCTGCCATCTCGTAAAGAACGCCTGCAACCTCGCGATTCTTGAGGGAGTCTCTCACAAAAAAAGAAAATAATCTTGGTAGTATAAATATATGGCTTTTTGGCCTCGCGCCCTTCAGATCAGCTCATCGATGTGATTCATCTCAGAGACATCTGTCAGGTCGCTGATGGACTCGTGCTCTATCTCGATCTTGCACTCTCTGGCAGCAGCCACCAGGTTCGTGCCTCCCACCAGGGAGATGCCTATGTGGTCTCTTTCCACTGAGACGCCGAGGACGTTCATGTTAGGCTCGCCAAGCTCCAGCACTCCCGTGAACTCCGATGCTGCAAGAAGATCGAGAACCTCTTCGATCCTGTCTCTGGCGAGCATTGGAGCCTCCTGAAGGTTGCCCAGGATTCGTCCATCTCCAGTCCGCATCATGCCCATGATGTCCGTCAGTCCCTGGGCAGTAAGGACATCGATGGGATCGATGGTCGTGGCCCAATACATGAGCATGTCCGTGAACCTGATCGGCTCACGCGCCACAACGTCGACCAAGCCTCCGCCTTTGGGCCGCACAGGTATGCCGTTTTTTAGCAAAACGCCACAAATGGTCAGGCTACAGACGGTCTTGATCCTGATCGATCCTCCCTCTTCTTCAAGCTTGATCATGGGAGAGACCGAAAGGCCGCTTTGTATGGTATCGTAGAAAACAGCGAGCGTATCTCCAATATACTCCTTCTTTACGAGGGATGTGTTCGTAATTATTTTGCCTTTCATCCCAAGCGCATCGAAGCTAACCTGCTGCATGAGGTTCTCAATCTTGGCCAGGGTGAAGACCAGGGGTTGTGAGGATTTCACGCTATATTCCCCATCATCTCTCGACATCTCACGCATCATCGACAGAGCAACTTATCCAGCGCCGCCGACGGTCGCCTTTGTGACCAGAAGATGTGGCGATCCGTCGCTCACAGGCACGAGCTGTCCTGCCTTGCCGCAGCGGCCACTGTTGTACAACAGGTCATCTCCAACAGCTTTAACGTGCATCAGCGTCTCCAGGATCTTGCCGGAGAGAGAGACGTCTCTTAGCAATTTTGTCTTCTCGCCACCTTCCACCAGGTAGCCGCGCTTGGCATTGAACTGGAACACGCCCTCTCCAGTGCTCACCTGTCCGCCGCGACTTCCCGCCAGATAGACTCCGTCTCGTAGCTCCTGGAGGATCTCCTCCAGCGTCCAGTCTCCATTGGCGATGTAGGTGTTGCTCATGCGCACAACCGGCCGATCGGTACCCTCTGCGCGAGCATTTCGCGGCACACCACCAAGGCGCGCCGCTGTCTCGCGTGAGTTGAGGTATGATTTCAAGACGCCCCTCTCTACCAGAACTGTCTCTTGAGATTGACTTCCCTCGTCGTCAAAGGGATAATAGCCGTTGAGCATCAGTCCGGGGTCGTCCTTGACTGTGACAAGTTCAGAGCCGATGCACTGCCCTAGCTTTCCTTCCAGGCAGGAGTCGCCCTCTAAAATGATATCTCCCTCTGTGGCATGGCCCACAGCTTCATGGACAAATACCCCGGCCAGCTCCTGATCGAGCACTACAGGATATGTTCCCCCTTTGGGTGTTTGCGCATCCAAGAGGGCTACTGCGTTTTTTCCAACCTCCCTGGCAAGGGTCGTGGGATCCTCCCTGTCGAATAGCTCCAGGCCACCGACGCCAGCCCTGCCAACGCCATCTGTCTGATAAATGCCGTCTCTGTGTGCAACAGCACTGATCATAAATCCCATGCGGGTGATCTTCGACTCCAGGTCCAGGCCCTCAGAGCTGCTGTAGTGTGTGCATAGGTCCATCTCTGAGTAGACGGCCTGGGTTGAGGAGACGCCCTTGACTTTAGCAGCATCCTCGATCTCTCGCAAAATGGCCACTTTCTCCTCCAGCGAGATATCTTTGGGATCCTTCTTGACAGGCACTCGCACGCTCTTTCCTGCAGGAGCCGCTGCAAGATGCAAGTCTTCGTGTCTGTCGATCTTCCTGGCGATTCGCTTCGCCAGAGCGATCTTATCCTCTAGGCTGTTTATGCTGTCTGAGGTCACAAAGCCCCAGGCACCGCCTGCCAGGGCGCGCACAGCCACGCCCTGGAAGGGGGTCTCAGCGATCTCTTCAAGCTTGCCGTTGTCCAGGACTATCCTTGTCCTGCTGCCACTAAGGATTCGAATGTCGTAAAAATCCGACATCGAGCGATCAGATGCTCCTGCTGGGGTTGTGTATGGACTCGGGCAGGGCGATGCCAATCTTCGCATCTGAGGCAAATTTCCGGAGCTTCTCAATCAATCTTGTTCTCTGGCTGCCCATTGCGTACTCGAAGACCTCCCCGATGGTGGAAACTGGTATGATCTCTATCTTGCCCTTGATGCTCTCGTCTATCAGCACATCGCCCACATTCGACTTGGGGATGAGCACAGTCTTGATGCCTGCCTGTGCTGCGGCCTCGATCTTCTGAGTGACGCCGCCAACTGGCATTACATCTCCGCGCACTGACAGTGAGCCTGTCATAGCTACAGTCTGCTTTACAGGCACGCCTTCAAGGGCTGAGATGACCGCAGTGGCGATAGAGATTGAGGCGCTGTCACCCTCAACCCCCTCGTAGGTACCTATGAACTGAATGTGAACATCTTTCTTGGTGATGTCCTCGCCCAGGAATTTCTTGATGAGCACCGAAACATTTGTGACCGCCTCTTTGGCGATCTCCTGCAGCTTTCCTGTGGCTATGATCTTGCCCTCTTCCTTGGACTGAGCTGGAGTGACCTCTGCCATTATCGGCAGAACTATTCCAGAGTCGGCCATGACAGCAAGGCCGTTGACCCTTCCAATTTCGTCGCCTGAAGAGTGGAACATGCTGTAATCCTTGCGCCTCTCCATGTATCTGTCTGCGAGCTGCTGTTCCACAGACCTTGCCATCTTCTTTGCCTGCAAAACGTGCTTTGCGTCGGTCAGGCTTGCGCCTTCCGCACGCGCCACATCGCCTGCCACCCTAATCAAACCGCCTAGATCGCGGAGCATGAGGGTCAGGTGGCCCTTCCTGCCGGACCGTCTCTTGGCCTCCCGCATCACCTCTGCCACAGCATCTCTGGTGAAGTGCGGTATCTTGCCGTCTCTCACGATCTCCTGGGCCACGAATCTTATGAGCTTGTTCCTGTTCTCCAGGGTGTCTTCCATGGTGTCCCTCATGTAGACCTCATAGCCATAGCCCTTGATTCGAGAGCGCAATGCGGGATGCATTCCCTGCATAGCATCCAGGTTTCCGGCGGCGATCATGATGAAGTTGCAGGGCACGGGTTCAGTCCTCACCAGGGCTCCTGAGCTGCGCTCGCTCTGTCCAGTGATGGGATACGCGCCCTCCTGCAGCGCAGTGAGCAGGCTTTGCTGCGATTCCAAGCGCAGTGTGTTGACCTCATCTATGAATAGGACGCCCTTGTGGGCCTTATGAATGGAGCCACACTCAACTCGTTCGTGCGAAGGCGTCTCCAGACCGCCTGACTGGAATGGGTCATGCCGGACGTCTCCCAGGAGTGCTCCGGCGTGGGCGCCAGTGGCATCGACGTATGGTGCCTTTTTCTTGTTATTGTTGTCAACCAGAAGTTTAGGCACCATGGCATCCTCTTTGGGAAGCATGTAGCGCAATGACAGGAAGATGAGCGCTGCTGCAATGACGCCGAACAGGAGCTGGCCGGTGTAATATGCATACACGATCAAGGCCATCACTATGAGCATCAAGAACATGTTCCGCGTCTGGACCTTCTTTCTGGCCTCCATCTTCTGAGCGTCGACGATCTGCTTGCCCCTGCCTGCCGGCACAACTCTGACGCGAGGGGTGTTGTTGTCCTCGGGATTGGCATAAACCAAGACATCCTGCAGCTCTTCCACAGGCAACAGCTCGCTCATGGCCTTGCCGAGCATGGACTTTCCAGTTCCCGGAGATCCGATGAGCATGACATGGCGCCTCTGGTGAGCCGCCTTCTTGATCACTTCCACTGCTTCGTCCTGGCCGATGACCTGATCTATGAGGCTCTCAGGCACTGCAATGCTGCTTGTATCCAAAAAATCGATGTCGCCAAGCAGCTCGTTCGACTCGTCTTCTGAAGTCAATTTTTCGGCCCTCAAACCATTGTTTGATTCTTCTGGCCTATATATCTGGTGCTTTGAATCCATCTCTCTATCCTTCGAGTTGATTACACCTCGAAATTTTTTATCATTTGCATGTATTCATCCATCATTTCTTTGGATAGATGGGGCTTGATGCGCAAACTAGCCTCTTGGAAATGCTCTTTTGTAACTGTTATCTCGTCGATTATCAGCTCTTCTTTGCTCATGCCTGGCCGGATGTGCTGGCGCAAAGCAAGCATCCCAGCCTCTCGGCAGAGCATCTCTAGATCTGCCCCACTGTAGTCCTCAGTTTGGCCCGCTAGCCATTCCGGAGACACGCCCTGCGCAGCCATTTTAGAGAGGTGTATCTCAAGTATCTTCTGGCGTGCGACCTTATCTGGCATGGGAATATAAATCAAACGATCGAATCTGCCTGGGCGCAGCAACGACCTGTCCAGCAGGTCAGGTCGGTTGGTTGCAGCCACTACTATCACGTCCTTCAGCTCTACAAGGCCGTCCAGTTCAGTTAAGAACTGGCTGACAACGCGCTCTGTGACATGCGTCTCTGTTCCAGACCCCCTGGCAGGGACCACTGAGTCGATCTCATCGAAGAAGACCAACGCTGGCGCTGCCTGTCGGGCCTTGCGAAAGACTTCTCGCACAGCCCTCTCCGATTCTCCAACCCATTTGCTGAGAAGCTCAGGGCCCTTGACGCTGATGAAGTTCACTTTGCTCTCGGTGGCAAGAGCCCTCACCAGCAGCGTCTTCCCTGTGCCTGGCAGGCCGTAAAGCAACAGGCCTCTGGGCGGCCGAACGCCAACGCACTCAAAAGCCTCAGGGTATCTCAGAGGCCACTCTACTGACTCGATGAGAGACTGCTTCGCCTCATCCAGTCCTCCGACCTCATCCCAGTGGACCTCTGCCACCTCAACGAAGACCTCTCTCATGGCCGAGGGCTCGATCTTCTTTAGCGCTGCACGAAAATCTTCCTTTGTTACTTTTAGATTTTCCAGCACCTCAGTTGGTATATCTTCTTTGACATCCAGGTCTGGCAGCGCCCTCTCCAGTGTGCGCATGGCCGCCTCTTTGCAGAGCGCATAGAGATCTGCTCCCACAAAGCCGTGCGTCGCATCTGCAATCTCCCTTAGATCGAGATCTTCATCGAGGGGCATGCCTCTGGTATGAACATAAAGGATCTCAAGCCTGCCGTTCTTGCTCGGAATGCCTATCTCGATCTCCCTGTCGAATCTTCCGCCACGTCGGATGGCAGGATCCAGGGCATTGGGCCTGTTTGTGGCAGCGATTACTATTACCTCGCCTCTGGCGGACAATCCATCCATGAGGGCCAGGAGCTGGGCAACCACACGCCTCTCCATGTCGCCGGAGACCTCCTCACGCTTGGGTGCAATGGAGTCGATCTCATCGATGAATATTATGGACGGAGCCCCTTTTTGAGCCTCTTCGAAGATCTGACGCAGCCTCTGCTCACTCTCTCCATAGAATTTTGAGACTATCTCCGGCCCCGAGATGGAGACGAAGTTGGCATCGGTCTCGCTGGCGACAGCTCTGGCTATGAGCGTCTTGCCAGTTCCCGGAGGGCCGTGCAGCAAAACTCCCCGAGGAGGGTTGATGCCAAGCTTGGAGAAGAGTTCAGGATGCCTCAATGGGACCTCGATTATCTCCCGAATCTCTCTGATCTCTCTGGAGAGGCCGCCTATATCTTCATAGGAGATATCCCGCACGTGCAGTGCCAGCTCCTCCAGCGTCTCCCTGGTGATGCTGATGATGGTCTCATGGGTCACAAGCACTGGTCCCACAGGCAGTGTGCTCACCACTGCCAGGTTGAGGCTGTTGTTGATCATCTCGACGCGGAGCATCTCGCCCTTTACCACTGCCCTTCCTTCCAGCATACGCAGCAGATACTGCGGCCCGCCCATGAGCCGGATCTGGCGTGTGGGGGCGAGCACTATCTTTCTTGCAGGCCGAGCTTCAGCTCTTGAGACCTGGACCTTGTTGTCGATTCCCACGCCCAGGTTCGCCCTTGTGTTTCCATCGATCCTTATGAAGTCCTGTGGGTCCTCGGGATTTCCCGGCCAGACGATCGCGTAGACCTTATCCTTCCCTCTGATCTCCACTACGCCTCCATTTTCAAGTCCAAGACGCGCCATGGCGCCTGAGCCGATCCTCGCTACGCCCTTTCCTGCGTCTTTATGATAGGCCTCAGCAACCCTGAGCTGTTCGGCATGATCCGTCTGTGAAGTCAGATGCTCCATTCCAGACCTCTCAGATGTACAGCGCCCCGCTCGCTCAGCCTCTTGAGCCTGTCCTCCACAACGATCTCGGGCACCTGTAGTCTTATGGCCAGATCAGAGGCCTTTGCTCCACCAGAGAGCAGGGCCACTAAGATCTCTGACTCAAATGGATCTTTAGCACAGCCCTGCGCAGCCCCGGCTGCGAGCTGCTTGACCTCCATCTCCTTGGACTCGATCTCATCGAGAAGCTGGCGAGTTTCGCGGCGCTTCTCCTCAATTGCACAAAGCTCCTCTCTGAGACGCTTCATGTCCTGCAACATGTTTTGGTCAATGTCCGAAGCCTTGCCGATGATCTCATCGCGGGGTGCGTCTTCAGATCGATATGCTCTAACGCCGTAAGAATGAGGTGAGACTGCGACCTCCAGCACTGTCTTCCGGGCGATGCGGAAGTACTTTCTTCTTCCCTGTTTTTGATAGCATTCGACAAGCCCGGCCCTTTCCAGCATCTCCAGGTGATCGATGATGGCCTTCGGCCCCACATCCAGACGCTTGGCCATCTCATTGAAGTAAAAAGGTCGGAAGGAGAGAAGCTGAAGGATCCTTCTCCTATTCTCGTTTCCCAGTATATCCAGAAGCTCAATGGGGTCCAAGATCATCACTCGACAGCTGCTTGATAAACTTCAAGTTAGTAACGACAGGTTAGATAAACCTTGCGCTGGCCTGTCCAGCTATCTGATGCTGAGCACAAGGCAGAATGAGATCACGCCGACTATTATGAGTAGCCCGCTCACCAGCCTTTCGTTGCCCACCCTCCAGCGTGCCAGTGCGAATTTGGTGCTGATCAGAACGTGTACCAGGAAGAAGAATACAAGGTAGATGTCCAGATGGGTGTGCATGTAAGTTGCTGAACGCAGAGGTAGGATGATCCTGTTCGTCCAGGCATATCCCGAGATCAGGAAGATGACCATGAAGATGAGGAGCATCCAGGCACAGATACGATTGATCTTGACGAGGAGGCGACCCAAGTTCAAAGGCGATTCGTGCATTGGATAAAAAAATTGGCTATCCTACAGTTATCTCTTTTTTCGCGGACCACAGTCCGTGCAAATTGCAGTACTCCAGGGCGTGGATCACCCCGCTCTTCGCAATCTTCACCCAAATAATCGCCGAAGGCTCAGAGATCTCAGGCGTTATGTCTATCCTGGAGATCATTATCGGGTTGAAGGGCCTTCGTTCTTCGTAGAAATAGACTTCAATCCATCTTATGGAGTGCTCCAGTTTATTCGGATGAGGCCCTACGGATACCTTCAATTCAAAGGCCTCGTTGGCCTTGACAGCCCCCGGAGCTTCGATCTTTGGAGTGTGGCTCTCTCGTTTGCCCACTGCTTCTCCTGCCGCCAAGTCATAGGTCGAGATGATCTCCCCAAAATCTTTGATCGCATCAGCCATGGTAATTTGTAATGCTCTCTTAATATAAGACCTTTTTTTAGGGCCGGGACCGGGATTCGAACCCAGCTCGAGGGATCCACAGTCCCTCAGGATAACCACTACCCTATCCCGGCGCGCCAGGATCTGCATTCACTTCAAAGAGATAAAACTTTCCCCGGCATAGGCTTTCTTGGCAGCGTCCACTACCAGCGAGACCAAATCATGCAGGCGGTTGATGTAATATACTTTGCCGAGAGAGGATAGCGAATCCTCAACATGTCTGTCCCTGTAGGCCTGGTCGATGCAAAAGAGCACGAACTTTCCAATTTCAGAGGCCTTCTTGAGGTCCTCCCATTCCTGGTAGAGGTTCTGGATGTGAGTGTCGGTGATGCAGAGTATCAGGCATCCTGGACGCATCTTTGCCAGCTCCAGCACAGCCGCTCCTGGGATATGAGTTCTCGTGCAAAAATACTCTACAAGGACGTTCTCCACGGCATTCAAGTCTCGCGTCCAGGGTGCAGTAATGTATTTTTCGCTGAAGTTTATGGCAGCGATCTCAGCTCCTCGTGCGTGGGCGAACTGGCAGGCCTTGAATGCCGCAAGGGTAGCCTTATGGGTCTTCGTCCCCAATGAATGCCCCTCCATGGAACGGCTGCTGTCCAGCACCACGAGTAGGTCAGGAACGCTTTTCGGTCCTGGGGACGCCCTGCCGGTCTCTCGCGCTCTCTTGTAGGTTGTGACTCCTGGAACCAGCCAGGGGCTCATGCTCAGGGAATAGGCGACATCCAGCTCGCTGCATGGATCGCAAAGCCGCCACCTCACAGGGCCCGATGGATAGGATTCGGTGCGTGAGCTTGCTGCAAGTCGGATCTCTATGGAGTAGCTCTGGTCGCGATACCAGCGTTTGAGATCGCCATGCAGGCCTAATGCGAAAAGCACCTTTTGGTACTCGCCTGGCTCCAGTTCCGAGGCAAAGGCCAGGGGCGTGCCATGAGCGCTGCCGTTCAGAGCATCCACGGATCTGATCGCGCCCCTGCCCAGCAGGCCAGGCATAAAAGGCTCAAGAATGCGAGCCATCTCCTGGCACTGTCTGGGCCACAGGCTCTTATCCCTGATTCCCGGAGAGAAGATCTGGACGAGCAGGTCGACCTCCGGTCGCTGGCAGCGAGGAAGGGCAGCTCCCCAGTACTCTCCCAGAAAGCCCATGACTATCCTGTCCACGGGCATGAGCTCTTCTCTGGCCAGAGCCTTCCAGCCCATCAACACCTTCTCCTCATCCTCCGAGCTTCTCTCCAAGCGGAAGGAGTCCACAACTATGTCAGAGAATATGTTGACCATGTCGCGTGCCCTGGCATGATCCTTCAGACCCCTACATGCAGCCAGTGAGAGGAGGCCTGCGGTCTCAAGAGAGCGCGGGCAGAATATGTAGTGTACGATAAGGTGATCGAAGAGGTTCTCCAGATAGTGTGGACCCCGTCTCAAGAGATCTCGACTAAGAGTTATGCGATAGTCCTGGAATAAAAAATCGTCTGGGCCAGATCCTGCTGCCTCGCGCGGCATTGGGAGCTGCGGCCAGTGCCAGTTCTCCCGCGACTTATGCCATACGCTTAGCCAGTCCCATGACGCCATCCTCACTCTCCGGGCCAAAGCTCCCTGCCTGAATGATGCCGCCCTTCCTGCGCCATCCTGCCCTCTTTCCTGTGCGACCGCGAACCAGGATCTTGCCCCCGCCCATGAGTATCCCCAGGTATTCGCCAGCGTCTCCTCCAATGCGCAAGCTGCCGCCATGCATCAGCCATCCTGCACGCGCGCCGCAGTCTCCTCGCACGACTGTCCTTCCTCCATGCTTGCCCAGGCAAACGAAGTTTCCGGCTGTGCCCAGCACCACTCCAAAGCCTCCGCGCATGTTTTTGAAGGCGTAATCCTTGCAGCTCTGTGTGACAATTCCGCCACCTGACATCTCCTGGCCGAGATAGTCTCCGGCTGGGCCACGAATGAAGATCCGCCCTCCGCTCATCCGCTCGCCCACATGGTCTCCTGCTGCCTGCAAAATAATGGTTCCACGACGCAGTTCCAGCCCGGCATAATTGCAAGAGGAAAGCTTCAGTGGTCCAGCGCTTCGTTCTGCGAGGATGCTGCCGAGGTAGCCCCAGAGTAGCTGATGCTTTCCTGAAGGCTCAGTCGATATGAGCTTGGAGAGGAGATCATCATCGGAGGGCACCAGTGCTTCGATCTCGGCACGCGTGGGCTTGTCTCCGACCAGATCGGCCAGATCCTCCAGGCTGAAGATCATCTTGCCCCTTCGCGTCTCCAGTTTTTTTGAGCGTGCAGCTCCATGATAGGCCTCTTCCATGAAGCGTGCAAGTTTCATCGCATCCTCTCCAGCGCGGGAATGAAGTCAAGCCTTGCGATGGGATCGTCGTAGTAAGAGAGCTCTCGCAGGGCCACTGCCAGGTTCATCTCTCCGTCAGCGGCCCGAGAGAAGAGCAGGTTCATCTCGCCCCTCTCGTTTAAGGTGCGGTTTATGCTTCTTTCCACCAGTTCAGCAACAAAGGAGAGCTTTCTTGCACCATAATAAGGTGGCCGATTGAGCATGGAGCTTGAAGGCGTCACACGATGCCAGATCACATAAGGCGCCACGGCCCTCAGTACCTCAAGATCGGCATCTCGATCCAAAAGAAAGGCGACCGCCCTGCAAAAGGCCCTCAGATCCTGTCGGACGCGGTCGGAGAGGCCATCATCCACCTGCCAGCACAGGACCTCTGGATTGTTGAAGTAGTGGCAGTCATGGCAGAGGCCCTTGCTCGGCTTTGTGCCTGAGAGTTGGGTCTTGTCGAAGCCTGGGGCGCGCTCGCAGAGTGTGAAATCGCGCAGCAGACACAGGATGGCCAGCTCTACCTGGGGAGACAGTTCAACCTCGGTCACGAGGTTCGGCAGGGCGTCGAACTCCTGGGACGAGAAACGCGGCAGCTCCTCTGCCAGATCGTAGACCTCGCGCTCGCGCTCTGCCAGGGCCATGCCAGCCAGGAAGTCGGGCTGCATAGCAGGCACAGAGGCGGAGATGCGGTCGAGTAGAGCTTCATCCAAGGGGTAGGTTGCTGAGAATTCTGGGTTCATCGTCGCGAAGTAGCAGGTGTCTCCAGGTTCGAGAACCTGTCCAGCATAGCTCAGCTTCCTCTTTTGAATTATCTCCAAAAACAAGTTCTGCTTGCCGCTGGGAAAGCGGTTGATCTCGTTTATGAGCTTCCACCGAGACCTGGCCCATGGAGTCCAGAGCATATCAATTGCTCCGCCACTTCGGCTCCACTGCCTGGGATCGAGGAAGCCTACGATCTTCTCCTCAGTCTGCTCAGGATGGCCGGTTACCATCAGGTCTTCAACAGCCCCAAGCGAGAGGGAAAGAAAGGACGAGCCCAGCAGATTGACAAGAGTCGTCTTATTGGCACCCATGCCGCCGTAGAGGAGCACAGCTCGGTTGCGAAGGCAGCTATTGGCAAGGAGAAAGAAGAGCTGAGGATTGACCCTTTCATCTCCGACGACGAGGTCCTTCCTGCCCACATGCAGTCTGAGATCCTCCAGAGATTCGATCAATGCCTCGATCTTCTTGCGGGGATCTGGCATAAATCGGATGGCTCATTTGCGATATTTAAAGCAAACGAACTGATGGGAGGGGAGCAAAAGTCGATTGCGTAGGAGGGATTGAATGATTCGACCTTTGCTTGAACTTAGTACGACATATGACGATTTAAGCCTTTCGGTTCTGGCCCAAGGAAACAGGGCCGGCTCATCCGAAACGTATATATCCAGCATCGACCTTGGAAAAGTCCGGGCCGGTAGCTTAGTCAGGCAGAGCGAAAGGCTCTTAACCTTTAGGTCGGGGGTTCAAATCCCTCTCGGCCCGCTTTAAAACATTTGGGGCTGTGGCCTAGCCAGGTAGGGCGACGGGCTCCAGCGGTATAATTTAATGATGAGCAACGGGTCTACTGAGGCCTCTCGACGGGGAGGCCGTTGATGATCCGTTGGAGCACTGAAATGAAATGTTATCAGCCACCGTTTCTCAAGGCTGGACACTTCAGTATCGGAGAGACCCGTCGATCGTGAGTTCGAATCTCACCAGCCCCACATTTTTCCCTTACATTGCCGCGACGCATAGCTATATATTCCATACCGCTCTTCCTACTGCTAAGACATGAAGACAACAGAAGATCTCATTGGGGGTGCCAAGATGTACAGGGATATCCTCACCATGTGCTGGTCAATCAAGGAGGTCAACAAGAACCTCGCCGACAGGAAGTCTACATCTGATTATTCAATAAAATACCTAAAGAAGGCCTGCTCTGATCTGGCTGTCCTGATGCGGGATGCCGGCAGATCAAAATCCAATGCATCTGTCGAGGTCATAGATAAGATGGGTCATAAGAAGAGCTTTGCGTTGAGCGATGTGGTGGAGATGCTCTACGACACCCGAAAGATCGTGGAGCTAAATCTGATCGACAACATCAGCCGATGGGCCAGAGACTGCATGGCTTTTGAGGGCAAGTGACTCATTTTTCCAAATCGGACAAAGCGTGCCTCAGAACTCATAGGGCTCATCACCAACTCAGAGAATTTTTATCATCATCGGCCTTGCGCTCGGTGAGGATAAACCTTCATCGATATCAATTTTTTCGGCCCTCGCTAATTGGTATGGTTAAACCAGGACTTGAAAATACTGATTCTTAAAAGTAGTAAAATGATTTCAGTAGGTGTACACGTCTCGATCGCCGGGGGCCTGGACAAGGCCGTGGACAGGGCGAAGGATAGGGGCTGCGATGTGTTTCAGATCTTCTCGTCCAATCCACGAGGCTGGAAGTCAAGGCCTATCTCTGTCGAGGAAGCAGAGAGCTTTGCCGTCCGGTTCAAGGAGTCGGGCTTGGATCTGGCTGTGGATCATATGCCCTATCTGCCCAACCTCGCCTCTTCCAAGCAGGACGTTTATGCTAAATCTGTGCAAGCCCTCGCAAATGAGCTGGGCAGATGCCAGATGCTGGGCATTCCATATCTGGTCACTCACATGGGCAGCCACCTTGGAGCTGGACGGGAGAAGGGCATCGAGAGAATCGTCGATGCGCTCGAGACTGCCTTTTATTCGGTGAAGAACGAAGCAGTTCTTCTTCTCGAGAACACTGCAGGCACCAAGAACAGCATGGGCGGCTCATTCCAGGATATCGCTGAGATCCTTGATTCCTTGGGCATCCGAAGAGCGCGCCTTGGCGTCTGCCTGGATACATGTCACCTCTTCGCAGCCGGCTATGAGCTGAGAACTCAGGAAGGACTTGCTGAGACTTTGGATGAGTTCCAGAGCAGTATTGGCATGGAGAGGCTGAAGCTTCTTCACCTCAACGATTGTCGCGGGGAGCTAGGATCGCATCTGGATCGGCATGAGCACATAGGCCTTGGGCTGATAGGTGAGACGGGATTCAGGGCGATATTGAGCCATCCGGCATTATGCCGCTTGCCTATGATCCTGGAGACGCCTGTTGATTCACGTCGGGATGATCTGGGAAATCTTATGGCAATAAGGCGGCTGGCCTTGGAACTAGAATAGTTTCTTCACGACAAGCATCAGGGCGTCGTTGGAGATTGGCTTGACCAGATAGCTGCTGGCGCCCAGATCATAGCTCTTCTGGATATCTTCATCCTCGTTTGATCCGGTTAGAATGACCACAGGAACATTGCGAAAGCGCGCGTCATCCTTTATGCGCTTGAGAAGATCGATGCCGCTGATGTCCGGGAGATTGATGTCCAATAATATGAGATCAGGACAGTTTCCCTCTCTGCCAAACCTCTCCAGGGCATCCATGGCCTCCTGGCCGCTGGCTGCCAAGACCATGTCCTCGCTCAAATTGTTAAACTTCAGTATTTTTTGTGTAAATATTGCGTCCTCAATGTTGTCCTCCACCAGCAGGATCTCGATATCTCTTTTCATAGATTCACCCAAAACGCTTTTCATAAGTCCAGCTATTTCTCGATCCGGATGTGAGTCGAACTACCCACTAAAATAGTTTTCCCACTGTTACTACTCCTGCCAATGAATTGAGGTGATTGGCCCTGCCTTTATCCTAAAAGGCCTTTCTTATGAGTCCAGGCTTCTGCAGATTCGGCCGCTTGAAAGTAGCGCAACCCTGCTGAGGGGTACATCCATCGAAAGCTCATAGCCCATTTCATTCCCGAGCGCTCTTGCAAAGCTCAAGACTTCGGCATGATCCGGCATGGCCTCTCTGTCTAGCCTGGTTCTCGAGCGGCCGAGATGCATATAGGCTTTAACCTCTACAAAGTCCGGTTCCGCAGACTCAAGAAGTCGGGCAAAATCCACTGGTTGCCCCATATTCAGGCCGCGTGCTACCGTCATGCGGACGACGCTGCGACAATTGTGATTTTTTAGAATGCTTAGGCTCTCTTGTATCTTGGGCCAGAATGGACCGTTGGGTTGCGATATGCGCCGATACATCCCCTCATCCGGTGCATTAACGCTGATGTATAGCTGGGTCGGCCTGATGCTCTCCAGAACCTCTGGGTTCGTTCCATTGCTGACCAAGAAAGATGTCATTCTCCTCTTAGATATCAGATCGATGAGCTCCTGCAAATAGGGATAAATGGTAGGCTCGCCCATGAGTGAGATGGCTACGTGCTTGGGCTCCAGGGCTTCCTTTAGCCTGGATCTGTCTGTGGTCTTGGCCCCGCCATATCCTGAGAGTATTCTTTGCTGTTCGTTCAGGATGCCGTCCAGAAGCGCAGCAGGCTCCATGGGCTCCTCCTCTGGCAGAACGCTGTCGATCGGCCTCCAGCAGTGCAAGCAGAGGTGGTTGCAGCGAAGTGTTGGCGTCATTTGCACGCAGCGATGACTGGAGATGCCGTAAAAGTGGTGCTTGTAGCACTGATCCCCACCGCGCATACTGCGATTGAGCCAGAGGCAGGGCTTGACTGCTCCTGAGCCAACGAGATGATAACCCTGCTTGGCAAGGGTCTTTTTCGCCTCAATGCTATCCATGCTATCTGGAAAAAAAGGGGTTTGTCTGTGGGTAAATACTTATCTTTCGAGGCGCGAAAGTTGTCATTTGCTCTCCCTCCGCTTCCAGGTGAGATAAAAAGAATTATATTGCCATCATAGCCATTCATACCTTCGGAAAAATGTTTCATCGGATTGTGGTTGTTCTGGCCCTGCTGCTGGCCATCGTCGCGGGAGACTGTAGTGCATCGGCAAAAGCACCCACCCAGGTCCCGGCAAGCGAAATCGTCTCCATGATGGCTGAAGGCCAGCCAGTTTATTATGAAGGCGAAACCATCGTAGGGGACCTTGACCTGTGCGCTCTTCCCGAGGCCAGGGCAAAGAGCACTCTTTCGCTCATAAACTGTACCGTCGCCGATGCCAGCTTCAATGGCCTGACAATCGAGAAGGATGCAATCTTTCTTGGTACCACTTTTGGGAACGCCAGCTTCACAGGCACAGTCTTCCACCAGCCTGCTGCCTTCGATGGAGCAAAGTTTCTGGGATTTGCGAGCTTCGTGGACTCTCAGTTCGACAAAGATTCCAGCTTCAATGATGTTGAATTTCGGGATGTAGATTTTAACTATTCGAAATTCAAAGGTTATTCCTTCTTCTCTGCCGCCCTTTTTCTTGGCAACGCCAGCTTCTCAGATGTGGGCTTTCTGGGGACTGCGGATTTCAGTTCTGCCAAATTCAACAAAGAGGCCAATTTCATTCGCAGCAGATTCGACGACGGAGCCAGCTTCTCTGATGCCTTCTTTGGCGGACCGACAAAATTCGGCCTTTCGAGGTTTCAGGGGCTATGCTGCTCTTTTGGCGATGTCACTTTTGCCGGAGAGGCAAACTTTGGACTGGCTCGGTTTTCAGACGCCGCTTACTTTTCAGGAGCTCAATTCAATGACGCTGCTGTATTTGGACTGACCAAGTTCGAGGACATCGCAAGCTTCCAAGGGGCTTCTTTTGCAGATGATCTGATCCTGAAGGGCGCTTTGATCTCAACCTTCCTTCTGGAAAATGGAAATTATGGTCGAGATGCTAGAATCATCCTGAATGACTCCAATATCGATCGGCTTAAAGTCCACTGGAGCGAGATCAAAGGTCATCTGCTTTGGGATCCGGGGGCTTATCTTGCGCTTGTGAACAACTATCGCAACCTGGGATGGTCCAGCGATGAGGACGACTGCTATTATCAATACCGAAGACTGAACCAAGAGCATAAGAGCCTGGGCTGGTCAAAAGCCATTGATCTTCTGGCTCATCTATCCTGCGGCTACGGCGTGAGGCCCAGCTATGCTGTGGCCTGGTCGCTGCTGACGATTTTGATCTTTGCCCTGGTCTTCTGGCTGGGAGATGGCATTCGCAGGTCTGCCCAGCCGCTGCAAGGTCCTGCGGAGACATACAGTCTGCCAGAGCATGTGACATTCAGAAATGCCATCTTCTTCAGCACGATGATATTTCTGTCCCAGGGGCCCATTGATTTCCTTCCCGTTGGCAGGCACAGATATTATGTCATACTGGAAGGGATCTTGGGATGGCTGCTGCTTGCCCTCTTTTTAGTCACCCTTGGAAAGGTGATGATCAGATGATGGTTTTAATCAGATGTATGCTGACATTTGCAGCCTTCCTGCTGCTGTGCGGAGCCTGCGCGGCGCAGCCAGATGTCATTGAACAGCCTTTAGGCGGCGCAGGTCCAACTGTCATCGAGGCCCAGGAGATCCTGTCCAAGATCAGGGCAGGCGAACCGCTGAATTATGATAATGTCACAATAGCTGGGTCCATCGATTTGAGCCACCTGGGAGGGCCAGTGAAGCAGTCGGTGAAGATCACCAACTCCCAGTTCCAGGGATCGTTGAACTTCGCGGGCGTGACATTCAATGAGCCACTGGACCTGAGGGGCACTTCTTTTCAAAGAAATATCAGCTTTTCCAAGGCCAGATTTCTGGGGGATGCCAAGTTTGCCGGTTCCCGAATCTTCGGGCAGGCTGACTTTATCGACGCTGTCTTTGCGGGCCTTGCCTCCTTCACGAGCGCGCGCTTCTTCAACGACACAAGTTTCGGTGGCGTTCAGTTCGAACAAGACGCGATCTTCATGGCAGCCAGCTTTTCAAGAGATGTGGACTACAATTTTGCGAGGTTCTCCAGGCTTGGTTATTTCGAGAATGCTCGTTTTGAGAACGTGAGCTTTCTGCAGACCCAGTTCGAGGGCCATGTTACCTTTCTGAATGCACAGTTCCGGGGAAATGCCACATTTGCAGCCACGCGCTTCAATAGCGATGTGGTCTTCCGGGGCGCTCGGTTCCTCAGAGGCAATACCTTCGGTCTGGCAAACTTCGGTGGATTTTCAGATTTTGCCAATGTGCTCTTCATGGATCCAGCCTTCTTTGGGGTGACAAGGTTCTCAGACAATGCTTATTTTGTCAATGCCAGGTTCGATAAAGGCCTGATACTCGAGGACGCCAGGCTCTATAGCATGCAGCTTGACAATGTGTCATTTGGAGATAGCGCGAAGATCAACCTAAACGGGGCAGACTTTACCAAGTTCGTGGTGCGATGGAATGCGATAAAGGATCGCATGGTTTACGATGGGGCTGCGTATCTTGCGCTGGTCAAGAACTACAAGAGCCTGGAGTGGTTCGATGATGCTGACGATTGCTACTACCAGTACCGCAAAGTAGGTCAGGACCTGGAGCCATGGGGTTGGGCGAAGATCTCGGACATCGTATCATGGATCTCCTGCGGCTATGGGGTCCGCGTGAGCTATACTGCGGTCTGCTGCCTCTTTACCATTCTCTTGTTTGGCGTGATATTCTGGGCTGGAAAAGGAATGAACAAGTTTGAGATCGAGGGATTTGAGCTTCCAGGAAATTCGGGTCTGCGGCCCAGCACGCGCGTGTCTTTGACTGACGCCCTTTATTTCAGCATCGCCATGTTCACAACCTCTCAGGCTCCTGTTAATACTTATCCAGTGGGCTTCTACAGACATCTGGCAATGCTGGAGGGAATCTTGGGCTGGTTCTTCCTGGGCCTCTTCGTGGTTGTGTTGAGCGGCGTTTTGATTCGCTAGGTTGATATACGTGCTGGTTATACGAAAAGGCGAAAAGGGCGCGTGGCCTAGTCAGGATAAGGCGGCAGCCTCCTAAGCTGTAGATCGGGGGTTCGAATCCCCCCGCGCCCGCTGATCTTCAAGGAACGATCTTCGAGATTGCCAGCTCCAGAATGTCCTCGGCCCCTGCTTTTTTCAACTGGGGGATGAGCAGGTTTACGAGAGATCTGTCCACTACCGTCTCAACAGCACAGTAGCCCGAGTTGTAGAGCTTTGAGATCGTGGGGTTCTTCATGCTAGGCAGAATGGCAATCAAACCGGTTATCTTGTCCTCGGGCACGTTCATCTTCAGCAGTACTTTGCCCCGTGCCCTTATGACTGCAGAGAGGAGCGTCTCCACAGCTACGATGTCATCGTGTTTCTGCGGGTCCGCCCAGCTCCTCTTGTTTGCGATCAGCTCTGATGTAGACTCGAGCATGACTTCTATGATCTTCAGGCCGTTCTTCTTCAGGGTCGATCCAGTCTCTGTGAGGTCAACAACGACATCTGTCAACTCAGGAACCTTGGCTTCAGTGGCGCCAAAGGAGAACTGAATCTCCACAGGTATGCCAAGCTTCTGGAAGAATGACCTGGTCAAGTTGGGATACTCGGTGGCCACACGGCTTCCCTGTTTTATCTGGCTGGCAGAGTAAATCTCCTCGGATTCAGGCACAGCCACCACCAGCTTCACCTTGCCTGGACCCGTCTTGCCATAGTTCAGCTCTGTGACCTTGGTCACTATGGAACCAGACTCCATTATCCAGTCTGTCCCTGAGATTCCCAGGTCGAAGTAGCCCTTGGCCACATACCCCGGTATCTCCTGGGGGCGGAGGATTTTTACCTTGCCGATGCGGGGATCATCGATTCGAGCGTTATACTCCCTCTCCGTTCTCTTTACCTCAAGGCCTGCCTGTTCAAAGAGCTGTAGCGTCTGGTTTTGCAGGCTGCCCTTGGGAATGGCGATGTCGATCATTTCAATAGTTTTGCTTTTTTGGAACATATTTTTGCCTTTTGCTTGAGAGGATTTTCAACGGCATCATTGCTCAATCTGCCCACAACTTATTTATAAATAATAACAGTAATAGAATGGTGAGGTACGGAGGGGGAAGCACACGGCATCGATAGTGATCTCAGATACCCACTTTGGCTTATCATCATCGACATTGAAAGATCCCAAGAAGGTCGACCAATTGATGCAAGAGATATCGATTTTTGGAAATGGATGCGATGAGGTCGTTCTTCTCGGGGATATCTTCGACCTCTGGAGGGTTCGGCCTGAGAAGGCCATTCGCGACTCGGTATGTCTCTTGAAAAGCCTTTATGATATGGATTTGAGGATACGCTACGTGGTCGGAAACCATGATCATCATCTCGTGGTCCTAAATCAGGAGGGCGAATTCATGGAGCGAATGGCACGTGGCGATCTTTACCCCGTTTATGTTCCATCTCTTCGCTGGCGCCAGATAATAAATGGATTGGAGATCGAGATGTTCTATCCAACTTACAAGACTCGCTGTTGTCATCGGACGTTTCTCTGCACCCACGGCCATCATCTGGGCGGCGTTCAGGCCATATCCATGCAGGTGATGGGAGGGCTGAGAAGGCTCTCTGGAGAAGAGCTGCTGCCTGCAGATCTCGAGATGATGATGACCTATGCCTACGAGAGCATCTATCGCTCTGCCTACATTGGGGAGATGGTGAATTTGGAGAACTGTCTGTGGAATTTCTCCGGTCTGCTGCAATGGATCATGGCAGGTGTTTTCAAGAGATACAGCTTTATCTCTGTTGAGCGGCAATACGAAGCCATCTTGGGGTTCCTTCGCGATCATAACCTTGGGCGGGTGGACTGCTTCATTTACGGGGATACACACCAAGCTGGCATCTATCAGAGAAAAGGCGGCCCGCTGGCAATGAACGCTGGCAGCTTTATGAGAGAGAGCAAAAAAAGTTCCTGTCTGAAGACGTCGGACACCTACCTGATAATTAATGAGGAAGGTCTGGCATTAAGGCAGCTTGGCCAGATGACGCCTCTATACCTATGCGAGCTATCCTAAAGTCCTGAGAAATTTCTTATCCTTTAGAACAATACATGTGAACGATGAATTTAAAGGACGCCTTGTTGAGCAGAAGATCTGTGCGTAGGTATGAGGCCAGGCCAGTTTTGCGCGAGCAGATTTGGGCTTTACTGGAAGCCGCCGAAGCCGCTCCTTCAGCTGGCAACCTTCGCTCCAGAAGGTACGTGGTAATAACAAGGCCGCAGATGCGAAAGGTTATTGCCATGGCGGCATTTGGCCAGAGCCAGGTGCAAAGCGCGCCCGTGTTGGTGGTGGTATGCGCAGATGTGAAGAGATCAAGTGCTCGTTACGGAGATCGAGGAAGCCTTTATGCCATACAAGATGCTGATGCTGCAACGATGTGCCTTCTCTTGGCAGCGCATGACATGGGCCTTGGCGCCTGCTGGAATGGAGCCTTCGACGATCTACTGGTACGCGAGGCGCTTGAGCTTCAGGATGGAATCCTGCCAGTGGCCATAATCTCCCTTGGCTGGCCGTCTGAGTCTCCGGCTGCAGCGCCTAAGAGGCAAGCGGAAGATATGATCAGATGGATAGAATAAATCATCGGGGCGCAATCGAACTTGAGCTGAGGCAAATTGTCGATGCCATACTTGCAGGCAGAGTGAAGACTGAGGCGGAGTTGGAGTCCCGCAAGAAGGATGTCTCTTCACGTCTAGGTCTTCCTTCTTTGCCGAGCAACGCCGATATCCTTGGCCTCGCCTCGCCGGAGGAGCGAGGGGCTCTCAAGATTCTGGTGAGAAAGCCGACGCGCACGCTCTCAGGGGTTGCGGTCATCGCTGCCATGACCTCGCCCGCTCGCTGTCCGCACGGCACCTGTGTTCCATGCCCTGGCGGCATCCTTTGCGCTTCTGCACAAAGCTACACGGGCCGGGAGCCTGCAGCGCTCAGGGCTGCGCAGCACGGTTTCGACCCTTATCAGCAGGTTTGGGCCAGGCTCGCCCAGTTGGATGAGATTGGCCATCCCCTGGACAAAGCTGAGCTGATCATAATGGGGGGGACGATCACTTCGCGGCCACTGGGCTACCAGCACTGGTTTGTGAAGCGCTGCCTTCAGGCCATGAACGACTATCCTCGTAGCCGAGCGTCAGGGCATGGTTGGCAGTCATTTGCACAGGTGGCTTGTGCCAATGAGGGGGCGAGCGTTCGCAACATCGGCACGACCTTCGAGACAAGGCCTGACTGGTGCCGCCCAAGGGAGATCGGTATCATGCTTCATCTGGGTGGCACCAAGGTGGAGCTGGGCGTGCAGAGCACGCGAGACGAGATCCTACGAGCCATGAGGCGCGGGCACACAGTGGATGACACTGTTCAAGCCAACAAAGCCCTGCGCGATGCAGGCCTCAAGGTTGGATTTCATATGATGCCAGGTCTTCCAGGGTCCACGCCCAAGGAGGACTTAGAAGTATTCAAGGAGCTCTTTGGAGACAGCCGTTTTCGGCCTGACTATCTCAAGATCTATCCCACCCTTGTGGTAAAGGGAACTGAGCTTTATCGGCTTTATCAAAAGGGAGAGTACAGGCCAATGAGCGATGAGGAGGCTGCAATGCTTGTATCTCAGATCAAGGAGATCCTTCCCACTTATCTGCGATTGCAGCGAGTGCAGCGAGACATCCCGTCGCAGCTCATCGTTGCAGGCGTGAAGAGATCCAATCTTCGTCAGCTTGCACTGCAGCGTCTTTTGGAGCGAAAAGGACAGTGCCGGTGCATTCGCTGTCGTGAGGTGGGACTTCGCAGGGTAACTGACATCGATGTAGTCCTGAAACACGTTAAATACGAAGCATGTGGCGGAGAGGAGCACTTTGTCTCTTTCGAGAGCAAAGACGATTCCCTGGTGGGATTCCTGCGCTTGCGCCTTGGACCTGGCTCCAAGGCACGTGTGAGGGAGCTGCATGTCTATGGACCCCTAGTCCCTATCGGAGCCAAAAATGACGGATGGCAGCATCGGGGATACGGGGCGAGGCTTGTTAAGGCTGCCGAGGTTATCTCTCTTGAGAAGGGCTACAAAAGCCTTGAGATTACGAGTGGCATTGGCGCCAGGGGTTACTATCGGCAGTTGGGGTATGAATTGTCTGGGCCTTACATGGCAAAGATATTGAAATGAGATCCATTTTGTCCTCAAGGATGCAGGCACCACAACCGTTAAATATCGCGCGCCAAAAAAGTTTCGCGATCTGAGGAATAATATGCGTTGGCAAGGAAAATTCGGAAGGAAGCCTACGGGCGGGAAGTTGATCCCGGCCAGGGGCAAGAGAAAGTACGAGACAGGCAGAGAGCAGAGTGACACTACCATCGCTGCCGTCCGGACCAAGAAGATCGAAACCTTGGGAGGAAACATCAAGATGCGCATGCTGAGAGGCGATATGGCCACAGTCGCCGATCCCAAGACAGGCAAATCAAAGATCGTCAAGATAGAGACCGTAAAGGATAACAAAGCCAATCTGCACTACATGAGGCGAAATATCCTCACCAAGGGTGCAGTCATAAAGACAGAGCTTGGCGATGCACGAATAACCAACCGTCCTGGCCAGGACGGAGTCATCAACGCGATCCTGCTGTCCCAGTAAAGCCTTGAATGTTCATAGTATTTCGGTGTAGTTGCGGCAGGCATCTGTATGCCCCGTCAGACGCCAAGACCAGGACCTGCCCTTGCAAAAAGAGAACAGAGCTTCGCAAGGCGAAGGTACTGGCAGTGGCAGAGGATGCCAGAAAAGCAGGTGAAATTGTCCGCAAGCTTCAACTTGGTGGACATGAGATGACGGGTTTCACCGTTTACGAATGACTGTGAAAGACGCTCTGGTCTGGGATAAAATTGTGCCACTATCGGATCTTTTCACATAACCCTCTGTGAAGGCGACTGCTCGCCCTTTTTTGATCACGCTGCCATGGGCCGTCACCCTGCCATCTCTGACTCCCTGGAGGAATGAAGTGCTTTCTGATATTGTGGCAATGCCTTCGTCTTCCTCAAGGATGGTATAAAGGGCGAGGGCCATGGCTTCATCGGCAAGAGATGTGAAGATGCCACCTTGTAGCCACCCCACGCCGTTGCACATGTCCGGGCGCACTTCCATGGAGATTTGCGCCTCTCCATTGCCATAAGCGTCTATATCAATTGCCATCAAGCGAAAGAAAGGATTTGCCTCCCTTCCACATTTTCGGATCTCATCAAGGTAACTCATCCACGTCTATATTCGGTCTAAACTTATGAATTTAAAATTTGCGACCGACTTGTGCAGCAAAAAGATGATACTCTGAGGATCTCAAACATGTAAGAGATGAGAAAAGATCTGCAAAGGCTGAAGGTTCTCCCTCTGGCCTTCGACAGCTTTGGAGTTAGGTCGATGGCCACCTACGTGGAGACGGACGACATGAAGGTGCTCATTGATCCTGCTGTGTCCCTCGGACCTAGGAGGTTTGGGCTGCCTCCCCATCGACTGGAGTTGGAGAGGATGGATCAGGCCTGGAATGATATAAAGAGCTATGCTTCCAAGTGTGACCTGTTGATAGTAACCCATTATCATTACGATCATCACAACCCTGATGAGATCGATTTTTACAGAGATAAGACGCTTTACATCAAAGACCCAAAGAAGAACATCAATAAAAGCCAATTGCAAAGGGCGTCGCATTTCCTGAAAGAGCTGCGGGGCTTGCCAAAGGCAGTAGAATTTGCGGATGGAAGATCATTTCAACATGCTGCTACCACTATTAAATTCTCACCTCCAGTTTATCACGGCACGAATTCCCGGCTCGGTTATGTGCTGGAGACAAGCATCTCTTGCCACGGAGAAAAAATGGTTTTTTCAAGCGACGTAGAGGGCCCCTCTCTGGATGAGCAAGTAAATTTCATTCTTCGTGAGAGACCTGATCTCCTTATCCTTGACGGCCCTATGACCTATATGCTTGGCTACAGATACTCTGGAGAGAGCCTGGCGAGATCTGTTGCGAATATAACCAAAATAATATCACAGACCCCTGTGAGCGTCATCATCCTGGACCATCATCTTCTGAGGGACCAAAATTATAAAGCGAAGTTGACAAAAGTCTACGAATGCGCAGATGAGAATGGCGTCAAGGTTTTGAGCGCTGCAGAGTACGCTGGTAGGGGGCCAGACTTGTTGGAAGCAAGAAGAAGGGAGCTGTACGCTGAGATTTAGAGAAAATTCTTCTGCAGTTGGATTGAGCAATGCGCCTGAAAGAAAAACTGTGGGGGATCGTGCCTGATGAAATGCTGTGCAAAATCCCAGAGCACTTCCAGCTGATCGGAGATGTAGCCGTCCTCTCTCTGCCTGTCGAATTGCATGAGCATAAGACGACGATAGCGAATGCTGTTCTCTCTGGGGCAAAGAACATTCGCATGGTCCTGAATAAAACCTCCAAAATCGAAGGAGACATGCGATTGGCAAGTTTCGAAGTGCTGGCGGGCTCTGGTAATTCAGTTACGCTGCACAGGGAGTTTGGCTTTATCTTTCGGCTCGACGTAACCAGGGTCTTCTTCAACAGCCGCCTTGGCTACGAGAGGATAAGAGTAGCAAGACAAGTGCAATCAGGCGAGCGGGTTTTGGTGCCTTTTGCGGGAGTGGGACCATTTGTCGTGCCCATGGCAGCACGGGGTGCGACTGTCCTGGCTGTCGAGAAAAATCGCGATGCATGCAAGTGGCTGGCTGAGAATGTCCGGTTGAATCGGGTGGAAGGGAGGACGAAGATCCTCAATGCTGATGTCTTTCAGATTTTGCAAATCCTGAAAATGGATTTTGACAGAGCTGTAGTTCCAACTCCTTACGGGATGGACAGTGTTTTGGAGGCAGTATCATCAAGGGTGAAGAAGGGGGGAATGGTGCACTTCTACACCTTCAAAAAGCGGCAGCAGATTGAGGG